>NZ_WAAS01000006.1:0-64172 GCF_008806585.1 Micromonospora sp. AMSO12t | reverse complement strand
GGACCGCACGAGGGCCCGCGGCGACCGGGGGCCGAGACGAGCACGTCCGGCGCGTCCGGCTCCCCGCAGACCGGCGTACGCCGGCCGCGGCCCGGGCCCTCGTGCGGTCCGTCCTCACCGAGGCCCACCTGGACCAACTGGCCAACGAGGCCATGCTGCTCACCACCGAACTCTCCACCAACGCGGTGGAGCACGCCCGCACCGAACTGGACGTCGAGGTGGTCGCCGACCCGGTCGGGATCACCGTCACCGTGTCGGATTTCGCCGCCGGCCCGGTGGAGGAGCTGACCGTCGGGGTCCGCAACGACGCCACCGACATCGACGAGGTCTCCGAGCGCGGCCGGGGGCTGCTGCTGGTCGACCACTTCGCCAGCCGCTGGGGCACCACCTACCTGCCCACCGGCAAGGGGGTGTGGTTCCGGCTGGACCTGCCCGGCCCGGCCACGGGCACCCGGCACGCGCGGGTACCCGCCGCGGCGACCGCCGGAGGCGGCGCACCGGCGACCCCGGAGAGCTCCGCGCCGAGCGCCGGGGCCATGAGCGAGCTGATGCAGACCACCCCCGACCCGTACGCCGAGGATCCGCTGCCCGACTTCGCGACCAGCCTGCTCACCCGGGTGGCGGAGATGGTCGGCGCGGCGGGCGGGGTCGTGCGGCTGGACCGGGGGGACGGGCAGGGCACCCAGGTGCTGGCCCGGTACGGCCGCCAGCCCCGGCCCGGCAACGAGCTGCTCCGGGTGGCGCTGGCCGTGCACCGGCCGTACACCGGTGAACTGGTGCTGGACGCGGCACCGTCGGCGTACGCGCGACCGCTGGCCGTGCTGATGGCCGAGCGGCTCTCGCTGCACCTGGAGAACGACCGGCTGCGCCGGGCGGACGTCCGCCGGCAGGCCTGGCTGACCTTCCTCGCCGAGGCTAGCGAGCTGCTCGCGCAGTCGCTGGACGTCGAGTTGACCATGGCGCTCGTCCCCCAGCTCGTGGTGCCCCGGCTCGGGCAGTGGTGCGCGGTCCACACGACCGACGAGTGGGGCCGGCTCCGCCTCGCGGCGGCCAGCCACGCCGACGAGTCGGTGCTGCCCCAGCTGCACCAGGTGCTCGCGGAGACCGGCCCGGACTCGGTCCAGGCCCGGCTGCGCGAGGCGTCCCGCAACGGCACCCAGGTGCCGCTCGGCGCGCCGATGGAGGGCTTCGCCGTCCCGTTGATCGCGCGGGGTCAGCGGCTGGGCACCCTGGCCGTCGGCCGGCACCAGCGACACCGGCACGACCCGGACGAGGTCGCCGTGCTGGAGGACGTCGCCCGGCGGTCGGCGCTGGCGATCGAGAACGCCCGGATCCACGCCGAGCGCCGGCGCGTCGCGCACACCCTCCAGCAGTCGCTGCTGCCGCCGGTGCTGCCCGTGGTCGAGAGCATCGGCTTCGCCGCCGAGTACGTCCCGACCGGCGGCGACGTCGACGTCGGCGGCGACTTCTACGACGTGGTGCCCCTGCCGGACGGGCGCTGGCTGGTGGTGATCGGCGACGTCTCGGGCAAGGGGGTGCAGGCGGCGACGGTCACCGGCCTGGTCCGCGACGTCATCCGGGTGCTGGTGGGCGACGGCAAGCCGCTGCCGGAGGCGCTGGCCCGGGTCAACGAGACGCTGCTCGAGCGGGGCGGCGGGCGCTACTGCACGCTGGCCCTGGCGGCGGTCGGCCCCGGCGACGGCGACCGGCTCGACGTGTCCCTGCACCTCGCCGGCCACGACCGGCCGGTGCTGCTGCCCGCCGGCGGCGGGGCGCGTTTCGTCGGCATCGGCGGCACCGCGCTCGGCCTGCTCGACTCGATCGCCTCCCCGACGGCCGAGGTGCCGCTCGCCCCGGGGGACTCGCTGGTCTTCTACACCGACGGTGTCACCGAGCGGCGGCGCGGCCGGGAGCTGTTCGGCACCGAGCGGCTGCGTGACGCCGCCGCCCCGCTGGCCGGCTACCCGGCCGACGTGATCGCGGCCCGGCTCCGCTCGACGGCGATCGGCTTCTCGGCCGAGGCGCCCCGCGACGACATCGCCATCCTGGTGCTCCGCAACGACGCGACCTGAGCAGCGGTCGCCGGGCCGGCACGGGTCGCGGCACCGTGCGGCGTCGACGGCCCGGCGCGCCGCGATCGGGTCGGACGTTCGCGGCGGCGGGCACCGGGACGGACGGCCGGTCGAGCAGGCGGACCAGCCGACGCCGCCGGAGGAGTTCGCTAGGTTGACCGCATGTCGAGCACCGTCCATGCATCCGCCGAGCGGCCGCCGCTGCTGCGCAGCGTCCTCGCCGCCCAGTCGGCGCTGACTGCCGCCTTCGTCGTCGTCCTCACGCTCTGGTTCGGCCGGATGGCCGCCGCCGGGGTCGGCCCCGAGGAGATGCGCAGCGGGGCGTACGCCCCGAAGGACCTGGTGCCGTTCGGCCTGAGCGGAGCGAACCCCCTCACCTGGCTGTACGGCGCGGTGTCGCTGCTCTACCTCGCCGGCCTGGTCGCCGGGCCGCTGCTGGCGGTCCACGGCGTGGTCCTGCTGGCCCGGGACCGGTCGGCCATGTCCCGCCGCACGTGGCGGGTGCTGCTCGCCCTGACCGTCGGCGCGGTGGTCGTGGCCGCGAGCCGTTTCACGCCGGTCGGCGCCGACCTGCACGGATGGTGGTTGGACTGAGCCGCGCGCGACCCCGGCCGCGCCGCCCTCCCGCCCCGCTCGCGCCGGGAGCTGGCCGGAGCGGTCAGAGGCCGCCCGGGAGGCGGCCCGGGGCGAGGCGGCGGTGGGGATCGAGGTGTTCCTTGGCCGCGCGCAGCCGGGCCAGCCCGGCCAGCTCGCCCCACAGGTCGACGGCCCGCCGGACGGCGGCCGGCGCGGAGACCACCACGCACCGGCCCTGCCGGGCGAGGAGCACGCCCCGGACGGCGGCCAGGATCGACGCCACCCGGTCGGGGGACATGGCAGCGGGCAGGGCCGCGTGCACCACGCCGAGGCCGGCGGAGCCGCGCACCGGGACGGGGCCGCCGGCGGCGTCCCGCAGCGCGTAGACGGCGGCGTGCAGGTCGGCGATCGGCACCTCGATGCGCAGCGCCGTGTCGCCCGGGCCGAACGGATAGCGCCGCCACCACTCGGGCGCGGCGTGGCTGGCGCCCGCGCCCGGGCCGAGGAGCGCGACGAGCCGGTCTGCGCGCTCGGCGACATCGGCCGGGCCGCCCTCCAGCAACACCACCAGCCGACCGGCGCCGGCCGGGCCGCCGCCGGCGCGCCCCGCCATGGACGGGTGCGCGGCCATCGCGGCGGCCCGGCTGCCCTGGCGCGGCCGGGGTCCCGCGCCGGCCGGCAGGTCCAGCTCGACCGCCGCCGGGTCGAGGCGCGCGGCGAGCACGGTGCGGACCAGGTCGTGCACCTCCAGCGGGGTCCACACCGGTCGGCTGACCCAGATCCGGCCGGCCGGGACGGCCTGCACCCGCAGGGTCGCGGAGACCAGCACGCCGAGCGCCCCCTGCGAGCCGCAGAGCAGCCGGGCCAGCTCCAGCCCGGCCACGCCGCCCCCGGCGTCGACGAGCTCGCCGTCACCGTCGAGGTAGCGCACCCGGACGAGCTGGTCGCAGGGGCTGCCGTGGCGGTGCCGCAGCGGTCCCGCCTCGCCGGCGGCGAGCACGCCGCCGAGGGTGGCCCCGGGCGAGGGGGCGTCGAGCGCCAGGCGCTGCCCGGTGCGGTCCAGAGTGGCCTGCACCGCGCGCAGCGGGGTGCCCGCCCCGACCTCGGTCGTGGGCGCGCCGACCGGCTCGTGCCCGATCCCGGCGAGCCGGCCGGTGTCGAGCATGATGTCGACCCGGTCGGGGGCGGCACCCCAGTCGATCTTCGTGCCGGCGCCGCGCGGCACCACCGTCAGGTCGTGCCGGGCGGCGAGCCGCAGCACCTCGGCCGCCGCGCGCGTGCCGCCCGGGACGGCCACCCAGCGGGCCGGGCGGCCGGCCACCTCGTCGGCGGGGCCGGCGAAGCGGGCGAACGGCGGGCCGCAGATCTCCGTCAACCGCCGCGTGATGTCGAGGGCTCCGGGCCGGTCGGTGGAACTCGCTGCAGCCGCCATGCCGGCCATCGTACACATGTTCGAAAGATGGGGCGGCGGGTCGCCGACGAGGCCGCGCGGCGGGCGGCGCGCGGCCGGTAACGTGGCGCCGTGACCACCGAGACCCCCGTGCCCACGGCGAAGCGGGTGCCCAGCGAGCGCACCCACCACGGCGACACCGTCGTCGACGAGTACGCCTGGCTCACCGGCAAGGACGACCCGGAGACGATCGCCTACCTGACCGCCGAGAACGCGTACACCGAGGCCCGGACGGCGCACCTCGAAGGGCTGCGCGCCGACCTGTTCGAGGAGATCCGCCGGCGCACCCAGGAGACCGACCTGTCGGTGCCCGGCCGCAAGGGCGGCTACTGGTACTACACCAGGACGGTCGAGGGCCAGCAGTACGGCGTGCAGTGCCGTCGGGCGGTCCGGGACGGCGAGACCGAGCCGCCGGTCAGCGCGGACGGCGCGCCGCTCGACGGCGAGGAGGTGCTGCTCGACGGCAACCTGCTCGCCGAGGGGCACGACTTCTTCGCGCTCGGCGCGTTCGACGTCAGCCCGGACGGGCGGTGGCTGGCCTACTCCACGGACTTCTCCGGCGACGAGCGGTTCACGCTGCGGGTCAAGGACCTCTCCACCGGCGAGCTGCTGCCCGACGAGGTGCCCGACACGTTCTACGGCACCGCCTGGTCCACCGACGCCTCCGTGCTGTTCTACGTGACGGTGGACGAGACGTGGCGCCCCAACCGGGTCTGGCGGCACACCCTGGGCACGGCGTCCACGGAGGACGTGGTGGTCTACCAGGAGGACGACGAGCGGTTCTGGGTCGGCGTGGAGCTGAGCCGCTCGGAGCGGTTCGTCCTCATCGACGTGCACAGCAAGATCACCAGCGAGGTGCTGGTGATCCCGGCCGGCAACCCGACCGGCGCGCCGGCCTCCGTGGCGCCCCGGCGGCAGGGCGTCGAATACACCGTCGAGCACCACGGGCACCGCTTCCTGATCCTGCACAACGACGGCGCGGAGGACTTCGCGCTGGCGTACACCTCGGCGGACGCGCCCGGTGACTGGGTGCCGCTCATCGAGCACTCGCCCGGCACCCGGCTGGAGGCGGTCGACGCCTTCGCCGACCACCTGGTCGTCTCGCTGCGCACCAACGGGCTGACCGGGCTGCGGGTGCTGCCCGTCGGCGGCGGCGACGCCTTCGACATCGACTTCCCGGAGCCGCTCTACAGCGTCGGCCTGCACGACAACCCGGAATACCGCACCGGGCAGATCCGGCTCCGCTACGCCTCGCTGGTCACCCCCGACTCGGTCTACGACTACGACCTGGTCACCCGGCAGATGGTGCTGCGCCGGCAGAAGCCGGTGAAGCCCGGGCCGGACGGGCGGGCGTACGACCCGGCCGACTACGAGCAGCACCGCGACTGGGCGCTCGCCGACGACGGGACCCGGGTGCCGGTCTCGCTGGTCTGCCGGGCCGGCACGCCGAAGGACGGCTCCGCCCCCTGCGTGATCTACGGCTACGGCTCGTACGAGGCGAGCATGGACCCGTGGTTCTCCGTCGCCCGGCTCTCCCTGCTGGACCGGGGCGTCATCTTCGCCGTCGCGCACACTCGGGGCGGCGGCGAGCTGGGCCGCAGCTGGTACGACCAGGGCAAGCTGCTGGCCAAGAAGAACACGTTCACCGACTTCGTGGCCTGCGCCCGGCACCTGGTCAAGGCGGGCTGGACGACCAGCGACCGGCTCGTGGCCCGGGGCGCCTCGGCCGGCGGGCTGCTGATGGGGGCGGTCGCCAACATCGCCCCGGACGCGTTCGCCGGGATCGTCGCGCAGGTGCCCTTCGTGGACGCGCTCACCTCGATCCTCGACCCGTCGCTGCCGCTGACCGTCACCGAGTGGGAGGAGTGGGGCAACCCGCTGGCCGACCCGGAGGTCTACGCCTACATGAAGTCCTACACGCCGTACGAGAACGTGCGGGCGGTGGACTATCCGGCAATCCTCGCGGTGACCAGCCTCAACGACACCCGGGTGCTCTACCACGAGCCGGCGAAGTGGATCGCCCGGCTGCGGGCGGTCGCCCCGCAGGGCGACTACCTGCTGAAGACCGAGATGGGCGCCGGCCACGGCGGTCCCAGCGGCCGTTACGACTCCTGGCGCGAGGAGGCGTTCGTCAACGCCTGGATCCTCGACCGCCTCGCCCGCGCCTGAACGGGGTCGGGGAGGGCCAGCACCGACGAGGGCCCTCCCCGACGCCCGCTCAGCGCAGGACGCCCGCCAGCACCGCCGGGTCGACGTTGCCGCCGGTGACCACGGCGACCGTACGGCCGGGCGGCAGCTCGGCGGCGCGGAACAGCCGGGCGGCCACCGCCACCGCGCCGCTCGGCTCCACCACCAGGCGGGCGTCGGAGACCAGCCGGCCCATCGCGGCGCGGATCTCCTCCTCGGTCACCGTGACGATGCGGTCGAGCCGTGCCCGCAGGTGGGCGAGGGTCAGCTCGGACGGCGGCAGGCGCAGCCCGTCGGCCATCGTCCGGTAGGTGCGCTCCTCGCCCCACGCCACCACCGACCCGGCCGCCAGCGACTCCCGCGCGTCGGCGGCGAGTTCCGGCTCGACGCCGATCACCGTCGCCGCCGGGCGCAGGGCGGTGACCGCGGTCGCGACGCCGGAGGAGAGCCCGCCGCCGCCCACGGGCACCAGCACCACGTCGACGTCGGGCAGGTCCTCGACGATCTCCAGCCCGACCGTGCCCTGCCCGGCGATGACACGCCGGTCGTCGAAGGGCGGCACCAGCAGCGCACCCGTCGTCGCGGCGATCCGCTCCGCCTCCGGCCCGCGTTGCGGCGGCGGCACCAGCAGCACCTCGACGCCCAGCGCCCGGATCCGGTCCACCTTCGCGGCCGGGGCGCCCTCGGGCACCACGATCCGGCACGGCACGCCGGCCGCGCGGGCCGCGTACGCCAGGGCCAGGCCGTGGTTGCCGGAGGAGTGGGTGACCACCCCGCGCGCCCGCTCCTCGGGCGTCAGCCGGGCGACCGCGTGGGTCGCGCCGCGCAGCTTGAACGACCCCACCGGTTGCAGGCTCTCCGGCTTGAGCCACAGCTCCGGGTCCCATCCGGTGCGCAGCAGCGGGGTACGCGACACGATGCCCACGATGTCGGCGGCGGCGTTTCGGACGTCGTCGATCGAGACCAGCTCCATCGGCCCATCCTGCCCGATCGCGCGGCCGATCAGTCGAGGCAGAACTCGTTGCCCTCGGGATCGGCCATCACGATGTGGCCGGCGCCGAGCGGGGGTTCGGGCTCGTGGCGCCGGAGCCGGGTGGCGCCGCGGGACACGAGCCGCTCGGCCTCGGCCTCCAGGGCCGCCATCCGCGCGTCACCCTCCAACCCGGGGGCGGCCCGCACGTCGAGGTGTACGCGGTTCTTGGCCTGCTTGCCCTCCGGTACCCGTTGGAAGAACAGCCGCGGCCGGGCGCCCTCGGGGTCGACCAACCCCGAGGCGTCGTTGCGGTTCTCGGGCGGCACGCCCATCGCCTCCAGTGCCTGCTCCCACGTCTCGAAGCCGCCGGGCGGGGCCTGCAACTGGTAGCCGAGGACATCGGCCCAGAACGTTGCCAACCCGGCCGGGTCGGCGCAGTCGAAAGTGATCTGGACGTCGCGCGCCATCTCAGCTCGCCTCCTGTCGGGTCTGCCCATGAGTGTGCAGGTGGAGGTCGCGCAGCAGGCACACTTCGGACAGATGGTGGATCATCTCGCGGTTGATGTGCAGCACCAGCTCCGCCAGGGAACGCTCGGCGTACGGGCCCTCGGCCTCCCCGCAGCGCCGGGCGAGGCCGCTCTCGCCGAGGGACTCGACCCCGGTCTGCCACGCGGCGTACTCGGTGTCGAGCTGGTCGAGCGCCTCGGTCGCGGTCGGGGCGTACTCGAACGACTGGTAGTCGGTGGGCGGGCGGCCGAAGTGCGTGGCGTTGCGTACGGCGAGCACGCCGACGATCACGTGCCCGAGTCGCCAGGCGATCGTCGTGAACGGTGCCGGGTCGGGTGTCGGCATCGCGAAGTCGATGGTCATCGCGCCGGCCCCCGCCTGCACCGGCGCGGCGCTGGTGCCGCGCGGGCGCACGTTCCAGCAGCCGGGTGCCGGCTCCCAGAAGTACTCGTCGTCGGTGAGTCCGTCGAGGCGGTCGCGCAACTGGTTGGCCCAGTGCCAGGCGAGCTGGTCACGGAGCAGGGGGTTCCAGGTCTGGTCGGTCATGGCCCCAGCCTCCCGTGGATAGCGGACAGGATCGTTCCGTAATCCATGCAACGATGAGCCGGTGACCGTGGAAGCGACGACCGAGCGGGTGCTGCGCCTGCTGGCGCTGTTGCAGCGACGGCCGTCCTGGACCGCCACCGAGCTGGCCGCCGAGCTGGGGGTCACCGACCGCTGCGTACGCCGCGACGTGGAGCGGCTGCGCGCGATCGGCTACCCCGTGCACGCGACGGCGGGCGTCGGCGGCGGCTACCAGCTCGGCGCGGGCACCCGGCTGCCGCCGCTGCTCCTCGACGACGAGGAGGCGATCGCGACGGCGGTCTCCCTGCGGCTGGCCTCGGGAGGCACGGTCACCGGGGCGGGCGAGGCGGCCCTGCGGGCCCTCACGAAGCTCGACCAGGTGATGCCGGCCCGGCTGCGCGCCGAGGTGCGGGCCGTGCACGGCGCCACCGAGACCCTCGTCGGCCCGGCGGTCGAGATCGACGCGGAGCTGCTGGTGACGCTCGCGCGGGCCTGCCGCGACGCCGTGCGGGTCCGGTTCCGGTACGCCGGCCGCGACGGCGGGGAGCACGAGCGCACGGTCGAGCCGGTGCGGATGGTCACGACCGGCCGCCGCTGGTACCTCATGGCCTGGGACGTCGACCGCGCCGACTGGCGCACCTTCCGGCTGGACCGGATGCGCGAGGTGGCGGCGACGACCTGGCGCTTCCACGCGAGGGAGCATCCGGATCCGGTCGCCTACGTGCAGCGGTCCGTGACCGGGGCGCCGTACCGCTATCTCGCCCGGGTGCGGTTGCGCGCCCACCCCGACCAGGTGCGGAAGCTGGTGCCGCCCCAGGTGGGGCGCGTCGAGGACGATCGCGACGGGTGGTGCGTGCTCGCCATCGGCGGGGACGACCTGGACTGGCTGGCCATGCACGCGGCCCGGCTGGGCTTCGAGGCGGAGGTGCTGGAGCCTCCGGAGCTGCGGGAGTCCGTCGTCGTGCTCGCCCGCCGCCTCGCGGCGATGGCCGGCACCGGCTGACCCGCCCGCCGCCGCACGGCGATGGCCAGGACCGCCGGCCCCGCAGCACCTAGACTGCCCGGGTGACCGGGGCCGGCGAGGTGGACGACGACGAGCCGGCCGAGGGCGTACCGGCGTCGGGGTGGCGGGCGGCGGCGCGCGACCGGCGCGTCTGGGCGATCCTCGCGGTGGTCGCGTTCCTGCTGGTGTGCTGCTGTTCCGCCGCCGCCGGGACACTGCTCGCGCTCTCCGCCGGCCTGTTCGCCGCCTGACGCGGCACCGGGGCCGTCCCGCGCCCGGCTCAGGTCACCCGCAGTTCCTCGACGGCCGTGCTCGCGCGCAGGAAGAGCAGGCCGACGCCGACCGTCGCCAGCACCCCCGCCAGGGCGCCGGCCCCGAGCAGGGCCAGCTGTTCCAGCGGTACGTCGGGCGGCACGGTCACGTCCGGCATCGCCACGACCCGGGTGTGGCGCGCCCGGGTGGCGGGGTCGGCGCAGAGCTGCGCGGTGGCGTCGCAGACCTCGTTGTAGTGCTCTGCGGTCGGCGTGCGGAACAGCCCCCGGGCCAGCAGCAGGCCCACGGCCAGCGCGACGGCCACCGCCGGCACGGCGGGGGCCAGCGACTGCCAGGCGATGGACCGGCCGAGCGTGGGCCGGGGCACCCCGGTCGCCACCAGGGCCGCGTACGCGCGCCGCCGGGCGGTGATCCCCTCCACCATCGCGACGACCAGCCCACCGGCGGCGACCAGCATGGCCACCGCCACCGCCAGGTCCACCAGGTCCATGGTCCGCAGGTAGAAGCCGTCGTCGCCGGCCAGTCCGCCACCGGTCCGGCGGCTCAGCTCGCCCGCCGCGACGAAGTACTCCCGCAGCCCGGCCGCGCCCGCGCCGAGGAGCACCGCGGCCAGCAGGGCGGCGAAGGTGCGGCTGCCCGCCCACGGGTCGGCCGTCAACCGGCGGGCGGCGAGCAGCGCGGCCGGCCCTCGGGCGTAGCGGTGCAGCATCCGCCCGACCGTCCAGGAGATCCAGCCGGTGCCGACGACCACCCCGATCATCGCGGCCAGCCCGCCGCTGAGCAGCAGCGCCGGCACCAGCCAGGACGGCGGGTCGGTGTCGCGCCGGTCGTAGAGGCGGGTGACCGGTTCGACGGCGACGAAGGCGGCCAGCCCGGCGCCGATGAGGACGCCCGCCCAGGGTCGGGGGCCGCGTTCCCGGCGGTGCGTACGCAGCACGCCGAACGGGGTCGTGCTCACCCGGCGCAGCATCAGCGCGGTGGCCAGTGCCGCCACGACCGGCAGCCCCGCCAGCACCGCCACCAGCACGCCGGGGGTGGGCAGCACGTCGGTGGGGAGGACGAGCCGGCCCCGGGCGTCGGGCCGGTCGAGCAGCTCCCGGCCGACGAAGTGGACCGACGCGCCGGCCAGCGTGCCGAGCAGGCTCGCCAGGCCGGCCTCCAGCACGGCGATCCGGGTCACCTGGCCGGGGGTGGCGCCGGCCAGCCGGAACGCGGCCAGTCGGCGGTCCCGCGCCGGGGCGCCGAGCCGGGCGCACTGCCCGGCCAACGCCAGCACGGGAATCATGAGCAGCAGCAGGGCGAAGGCCGTGCCGCCGCGCAGCCCCGGCTCGACGAGCAGCTGGTTGGCGTACTGGTGGGACCAACGGCTGCCGTTGCCGTTGCCGTCGGTGGCGGGCGGGGTGGGGATGGCCAGCACGGTGAACGCGGCGAGGGCGACGAGGGTGGCCAGGGCGGCGCTGAGCGCGGTCAGCGCCACCCGGGCGGTGTCGGTGCGGGTGCCGGCCAGGGCGAGGCGTACCAGCGTCGACGGTCTCACCGGCGGCTGCCCGGCAGCGGGGTGTCGAGGCCGAGCCCGGTGTGGTCGACCATGCCGTCGCGGAGGATGACCTCGCGGTCGGCGTACGCGGCGATCTGCGGCTCGTGGGTGACCAGGACGACCGACGTCCGCTGCTCGCGGGCGAGCCGGACCAGTTGGATGAGCACCTGCTCGCCGGTGAGCGTGTCCAGCGCGCCGGTCGGCTCGTCGGCGAAGAGCACCCGGGGCTCGGTGACCAGCGCCCGTGCCATCGCGCAGCGCTGCTGCTGCCCGCCGGACATCTCGCCCGGCCGGACGTCGGCCAGGTCGGCCACGCCGAGCCGGTCCATCCAGGACAGCGCCGCCGTCCGCGCCTCCCGCCGCCGGGTGCCGGCGAGGAGCAGCGGAAGGGCGACGTTCTCGGCGGCGGTCAGTTCGGCGACGAGCTGGCCGAACTGGAAGAGCACCCCGAACTCCGTGCGCCGCAGCCTGGATCGTGCCGCCTCGGACCAGGTGTCGATCCGGTGCCCATTCCAGCTCACCTCGCCGGCGTCCGGACGCAGGATGCCGGCGAGGCAGTGCAGGAGGGTGGACTTGCCGCAGCCGCTCGGGCCGGTGACGGCGACGATCTCCCCCTCGGCGACGTCGACGGTGACGCCGCGCAGCGCGGGTGTCCGCCCGTAGGCCTTGACCACGCCGCGAGCCTGAAGTTGCGTCACGAGTGCACCTCCCGGTGCCAGTCGGCGACCCGGCCCAGGGTGCTCTGCAACCACCGCAGGTCGGCGTCGAGATGGGCGATGGCGAAGTCGGCCGCGACGATGTCGTCGAGGCTGGCCGAGGGCGCCGTCTTCACCGCGGTCAGCTCGCGCAGCCGCTCGGTGTGGGCCTGTCGCTGGGCGACGAGGTAGGTGCGGGCCCGGTCCGCGTCGGCCACCAGCAGCGCCACGACCACCTTGGCGAAGAGCGTGCTGGCGACGTACGGCATCGGCGGCTCGACCTCGGCGAGCCACCGCTGGAGCGCGGCCCGGCCGTCGGCGGTCAGCGAGTACGCGGTGCGGTCGGGACCGCCTTCGCGTTCCTGCCCGGCGGGTGCCACCAGGCCGTCCCGCTGCAACCGGCCGAGGGTCGAGTAGACCTGCCCGAAGGCCAGCGGCTTGACGCGGGGCAGGCGCTCGTCGTGGGCGCGCTTCAGCTCGTAGCCGTGCCGGTTGCCGGCGGCCAGCAGGCCCAGCAACACGTGCGGTGTGGACACCGCGTCACTATTCACCCGGTGAATAGTGACTGTCAAGGAGGCCCGCGCGGCGGGGGTGCCGCGCGGGCCTGGTGGCGCTTCGAGGTCAGGCGCCCGCCGACCAGCCCGGGTCCCGGCCGGTCAGGGCGAGCAGACGGTCGATCTCCGGGGCGTCCGACGACGACGTCCCCACCGGCTCCCCGAAGACGCCCTGCTTCCGGGCCATCGGGCCCATCTGCTCGGTCAGGGCGTACAGCGGGGGCAGCGCCTCCGGCGCGGGGCGGAACGGCTGCCCGGTGGCGACGGCCAGGTCCCAGGCGTGCACCGTCAGGTCGAGCAGCACCATGGTGCCGACCGTCTCCTGCGGAAGCCCCATCCCGGGCGAGACGCCCTCCAGCGCGGCCGGGTCCGACCACGCCTCGACCAGTTTCGCGGTCTCCGCCTCGAACCGGTCCCGCCAGCCCTCGGCCAGGTGGTCGGGCTTCTCCGCCCACTCCGGTTGCCCCCTGCCGGCGAGGGCCTGGAAGTTGACCACCACGTCGTAGAGGTGGTTGAGCAGGTCGCGCACGGCGTAGTCGCTGCACGGGGTCGGCAGGTCCAGTTGGTCGTCCGAGACGCCCCGGACCACCGCGACGGCACGGGGTGCCGCGGCTGCGAGCAGATCACCAGTCTTCGTGGCCATCAGCTCAGGGTACGAGGGTGGCCCCGACGTCGCCGCCCCGCGCGAGGCCGGCTCAGTTGCGGCGGAGGGCCACCACGGCGACGTCGTCGTGGATCTCCGACGGAGCCAGCTCGACCAGGAGCCGTTCGCAGAACCGGTCCAGGTCGTCGTCGACCCGGGTGGCGGCCACGGCCAGGGCGGCCAGCCCGTCGTCGATGGTGTTGTCCCGCCGCTCGATCAGTCCGTCGGTGTAGAACACCAGCGTCGCCCCGGCCGGCAGCACGAACTCCAGGTCGGGCGGCCGGGGGGCGCGGACCCCGAGCAGCGGGGCCGAGTGCTGCACGAACTCCACCTTGCCGTCGAGGCTGAGCGCCGGCGGCAGGTGCCCGGCGCTGGCCAGCCGCACCCGGCCGCTGGGCGGGTGCAGCAGCAGCACGCAGATCGTGGCCAGCTCGTTGGGGAGCAGGGTGCGCATGAGTTCGTTGACCCGGTGCAGGATCTCGCCCGGCTGGTGCCCCTCCACCGCGTACGCCCGCACCGCGTGCCGCAGCTCGGCCATCACCGTCGCGGCGTGCAGCGAGTGCCCGGCCACGTCGCCGATCGCCAGCAGCAGGTGACCGTCGAGCATCACCAGCTCGTAGAAGTCGCCCCCCACCTCGGTCTGCGCGCTCGCCGGCTCGTAGCGCACGGCCAGGTCGAGCCCGTTGACCTGCGGTATCCGGCGCGGCAGCAGGCTGCGCTGGAGGGTGACCGCGATGCGGTGCTCCTCGTCGAAGGAGCGCTGCGCCTCCACGGCCGCCGCCACGGCCTGGGCGAGCTGCCGCAGCACGGGAGTGTGGGCGGTCTGCGTGGCGGTGGGCACGACGACGTAGAGCGGCGCCCGGTCCTCGCGCAGCCGGGTGGCGGCCACCGTGACCGTGTCGTCCGCCGGCCAGTCGACCAGCCCCCAGGCGGCCGGATCGTCCACCCGGACCGTCGTCCCGGTCGGCACCCCGGTGTCGTCGACGACCCACGGGACGATCGTGGCCGTGCCGTCGGGGCCGTCCGCGGTCCCGGCGAGACAGTCGCCGTCGAACGTCTCGGCGATCACGGCGGCCGGGCTCCTGAAGATCTGCGCGGCCCCGGCCGCCGCCGCCTCCAGCAGCCGCGCGAAGTTCGGCGCGGAGTGCACCGCCACGGTGGTGTCGGCCAGCCCGAGCAGCCGTTCGGCGAGCAGCTCCGCGCGCTGCCGGGCCCGGTAGTAGCGCAGCACCGCGTGGGAGGTCGCGACCAGCTCCTCCGGCTCGATCGGCTCCGCCAGGTACGCGTCCGCGCCCCGGGTGAGCCCCTGCGCCCGGTCCACCACGTCCACCGCGTGCGCGGACACGTGGATCACCGGCATCGCCGGGTGCGCCGCCTTGATCCGCTCGCAGACCTCGAAGCCGTTCAGGTCCGGCAGCCGCACGTCGAGCACCACGAGGTCGATCGGGTCCACCCCGACCCGGGCCAGCGCCTCGGCGCCGTTCTCGGCCTCCAGCACCGCGAAGCCCGCCCGGGAGAGCCAGCTCACCAGGAGGTAGCGCTTGGTGGGGCTGTCGTCGACCACCAGGACCGTCGCCGGGCCGCCCTCCACGTCACGCTCCTCCCACGGGCAGGGTGACGGTGAACGTGCTGCCCCGGCCCGGCTCGCTGGACACCACGAGGCTGCCGCCGAGCAGGGTCACCAGCCGTCGGGCGTACGGCAGGCCGAGGCCCGTGCCGCCGACCCGGGTCGCGCCGGGCACCTGGTAGAACTCCTCGAAGATCCGCTCGTGCAGCTCCGGGGGGATGCCCGCGCCGGTGTCGGAGACGATGAGCGACCAGCGCTCGTCCCGCCGCTCCGCCCGCAGCCGGACCTCCCCGCGCTCGGTGAACTTGAGCCCGTTGTGCAGCAGGTTGCGCAGGACCTGGGCGAGCAGCACCTCGTCCGTACGCAGCGTCGCCGGAACGGGCGGCTCCTCCACCACCAGCTCCACGTCGGGCCGGGTGGCCAGGGCCCGTAGCGTGCCGCGCAACTGGCCGAAGACCGGCCGCAGGTCGACCTCGGTCCAGTCGGGCTCGATCCGGCCCGACTCGGCCTTGGCCAGGTCGAGCAGCTCGTTGACGAGCGTGAGGAGGTCGCCAGCCGAGGAACGGATCAGCCCGACCTGGCGGGCCTGCTCGGCCGTGAGCGGGTCGGAGGCGGAGTCGCCGAGCAGCCGGCCCAGGCCCATGATCGCGGTGACCGGCGCCCGCAGCTCGTGGCTGACGTTCGCCAGGAAGCGGCTCTTCGACTCGCTGGCCGCGCGCAGCTGGGCGGACTTCTCGTCGAGCTCGGCGTAGAGGGCCACCACGCCGCGGTTGGTCTCCTCCAGCTCCTCGGTGAGCTGGTTGTAGAGCGCCATCACCCCGCGGTTGGTCTCCTCCAGTTCCTCGTTCAGGACGGCCAGCTCGTCGCGCTGGCTGCGTACCTCGTCGAGGGCGGCGATCAGTTGGGCGTTCTGGGCGGTCAGCTCGTCCAGGGCGCTGCCCGGGGCGTTCCGGTCGAGCTCGGAGCGCAGCTCGGCGAGACGCTCGGGGGTCAGCACCTCTGCGGTGACCGGGACACGTCGGGACATCCTCACGACCGTAACCCCCTCCCCGGTCACCACGCCCAACTTGTCCACCAACCGCGCCACCGCGCCGGACTGCGGCTCGTACCGCCCGCCGGGCAGCGGGCGCACCGGGACGAGGTCCACCCGCAGGTGACGCCTGCCGTCGACGGCGTCGTCGACGAGGACGAATGCCACCTCCGCCCCGCCGACCGAGTGCAGCAGGTCCCGGGCGACCTCGCTGAGCGCCGTGGCGATGCGTACCTGGTCCTGGTGCTCCAGGCCCACCACGGCGGCGACCTCACGGCCCCGCTGCCGGACGACGAAGATGTCGTGTTCGACCCGCAGCGCCATCGTCAGCAGCGGCGCCCCGGTGGGTCCGGTCACGACCATGCCCGGACGGCCAGGACGCAGGCGTCGTCGCGGCGCGTGCCGGCGTCACGCAGCACCGTCGCGGCCACCACCAGGGGCGACCGGTCGGCGAGACCGGGATAGTCGGCGAACTGCCAGCGGTCGACCACCCCGTCACTGTGCATGACCAGCAGGGCGTCGGCCTCGAAGGGGTAGTCGTACTGCCGGACCGAGGGGCGCTGGTGCCCGGCGATGCCGGGCAGCGAGACCAGACCCCGCCGCTTGCCGTCGGCGCCGATCACGGCGGCGGAGATGTTGCCCAGCCCCGAGTAGCGCAGCACCCCGGCCGACGGGTCCGGCTCGGCCACGGCCAGCGCCGCGCCCCGGGTGTGCGACATCGAGCGGTGCAGGTGGGCGACGACCGCCGACGGCGCCCCCACCGGCGCCTTGCGGAACGCGTCGAGCGCCGCGTCGGTGGCGGCGGAGGCGAGCGGCCCGTGTCCCAGGCCGTCGCAGACCAGCACCTGGCGCCGGCCCTCGACGATCCGCCACGCGTACCCGTCGCCACTGACCGACTCCCCGGCCAGCGGCCGGCTGAGCGCGCCGACCCAGGGCCGCTCGTGCCCGCCGTCGGGCTTCGGCCAGACCTGTACGGCGAGGACCGTGCCGCGCTCCGGCCGGGAGTAGCCGTCGAACCAGCTGGCCTGTCGGACGATCGCGCCGAGGCCGATGCCGAGGGTCCCGACGGTGGAGTGCCCGTCCTGCGAGGAGGCGGTGAGGTCGGCCATTCCCGGCCCGGTGTCGAGGGCGACCAGCTCCACGCCGGCCTCCCCGTCGCGCCGGACCGGCCGCAGCAGCAGGACACCGTCGTCGGCGTGCTTGACCAGGTTGCTGGTCAGCTCGGCGGCGACGATGGACAGGTCGGCGATCCGGGCGTCGCCCAGGGCGAGCTGGGCGCCGAGCCGCTCGGCGGCCCGACGCGCCGTGCTGGCCGCGCTGCCGTTCTCGACCCGGTACCAGACTCCACGGTCGGGGACCGCGTCGTCGTTCATCGGGACCATTTGGTGACCGTGATCCGGGTTCCCTCACCCGGGGCGGTCTGGATGTCGAACTCGTCGACCAGCCGGCGTGCGCCGCTGAGCCCGAGGCCGAGCCCGCCGCCGGTGGTGTAGCCGTCGGTCAGCGCCAGGTCGAGGTCGGCGATGCCCGGGCCGGAGTCGGCGAAGACGATCCGCACGCCCCGCCGCCGGCCGTTGTCCACCGTGGCCACCTCGACCGAGCCGCCGCCGCCGTACACCAGGGTGTTGCGGGCCAACTCGCTCGCCGCGGTGACGACCTTGGTCTGGTCGACCAGCGAGAGCTTGACCGCCACCGACACCGTACGCACCAACTGCCGGACGCGTACCACGTCCTCGTCGCTGCGGATCGCCTGCGCCTGCGGCTGGCCCAGGTCGACTCCGGCGGTCATGACAACGCCGTCGTCTCGGCGTCCGGTTCGTCGTCGAACGCGAGCTCGTGCTCGTCGGCGTGGGCCGCCGCGATCAGCTCCATGCCCCGCTCGACGTTGAGCGCCGTCCGGATGCCGTTGAGCGACAGGCCCAGCTCGACCAGGGTGATGGCCACGGCGGGACGCATCCCGACCACGACCGTCTCCGCGTCGAGCACCTTGGAGATCGACGCGATGGTCGACAGCATCCGCCCGACGAAGGAGTCGACGATGTCCAGGGCGGTGATGTCGATGATCACGCCGTGGCAGCCGGTGGCGACGATCCGCTCCGCGAGGTCCTCCTGGAGCTGGACGGCCGTCTGGTCGGACATGTCGACCTGGATGGAGACCAGCAGGATGTCGCCGATCTTGAGGATCGGCACCCGTTCCATCAGGCCTCCCGGCGCTGGCGGCGGCCGGTCTCGACCCCGGTGAGCCGGAGCACGTGCCGCAGCGCGTCGGCGAGGCTGGCCTTGGTGGCGATGTCACCGAACTCGATGCCCAGGGCCACGATGGTCTGCGCGATCTGCGGCCGGATGCCGGAGATGATGCAGTCGGCGCCCATCAGCCGGGCGGCCACCACGGTCTTGAGGATGTGCTGGGCGACCTGGGTGTCCACCGCAGGCACGCCGGTGATGTCGATGATCGCGTAGGGCGAGCCGGTGTCGACCAGGGTCTGGAGCAGCCGCTCCATCACCACCTGGGCCCGGGCCGAGTCGAGGGTGCCGACCAGCGGCACGGCGACCACGCCCTCCCAGAGCTTCACCACCGGGGTGGACAGCTCCAGCAGCTGCTCCGCCTGGTCGGCGATGAGGCTCTCGCGGGTGCGCACGAAGCTCTCGAAGGTGAACAGGCCCATCTGGTCGATCAGGCCGGAGAAGGCGACGTAGTCGCGGAGCGTGTCGGCGCCGCCCTCGGCCTCCATCAGCTCCAGCAGCACCTCCTTGAGCGAGAACACGCTGACCGCGGTCTCGGAGGCGGAGAAGCCCTGCCGGGCGCGCCCCCGGGACAGCTCGGAGAGCACGGCGCGCAGCTCGGTGGCCTGCTCGGAGTCGAGGTCGACAGCCCCCTGCTCACTGGCAGTGATCATGCTAGAGTGCAGCTCCTGCATCTGCCGGCGCAGTTCGCCCTGACTGAGTCGCCCGCGCAGTGACCCCGCGGCGATCTCCGTCCAGCGCTGCATGATCCGCTCGGCGTGACCGGTCAGCAGACCGGCCAGCCGGCCGCTTTCCTCGGCGCTCAACGCCATGGTGAACCCCCTTCGACCTCGACGGCGGACTCTATCACCGGGGGTCGCAGCGCTACTTGTCGCAGGGCAAACGAATGAGGACGGCCACCGGATACCGCCTCCCGTTCTGCGTACCACCCCGATCGTGGGATACCGTTTCCCCGATAACAGGAGGTCTGGCGAATGTCCTTGACGGTGCACACGGAACAGCGCGGCGACGTGGTCGTCGTATCGGTCGCGGGCGAGCTGGACATGGCGACCGCACCGCAGCTTCAGGACCAGATCACCGACCTGCTCGACAAGGGCCGCAGCCGGCTCGTCTTCGACCTGGCGAACGTCTCGTTCTGCGACTCCACGGGGCTGTCGGTGTTCGTCCGGGCCAAGAACAGCTGCGACGAGGCCGGCGGCGTGGTGCGACTGGCCGCCCCGCAGCGCGGCGTGCTGCGCATCCTCGAGGTGAGCGGGCTCGTCGAGGTGCTGCACACCTACCCGACGGTCGACCAGGCCGTGGCCGGCGACCCCACGCCGGCCACCTCCTGACGGCCCCTCCTCACGCCTCGTCCTCGATGTGCCGGGGACGGGCGATCACCATGCCCGCGCCGGTCTGCACGGCGAGTGCCGCCAGCAGGAACCCGATCGGGACGGTCCACCCGCCGGTCGTCCCGTAGAGGATGCCCACCAGCAGTGGCCCCAGCGCGGCGATGAGGTAGCCGACGCTCTGGCTGAACGCGGAGAGCGCCACCGTCCCCTCGGTGGTCCGGGCCCGCAGCCCGATGGTGGCCAGGATCATCGGGAAGGCGCTCTGCCCGATCGCGAGCAGCACCACCCAGAGCAGCGCCCCGTCGTGCGGCGCGACGGCCATCCCGACGTAGGCGAGGGCCATCGCGGCGGAGAGCGTCAGCACCAGCGGGTGCAGGGTGCGCAGCCGCCCGGCCAGGGTCGGCATCAGCAGGGCGATCGGCACGCCCAGCGCCGTCACCCCGGCGAGCAGCAGGCCGGCGTCCTGCGGCCGGTAGCCGGCGTCGCGGAAGAGCTGGGCCAGCCAACCCATGATCGCGTAGGCGCCCAGCGACTGCGTCCCGAAGTAGACCGCCATCGCCCAGCCGAGCCGGGTCCGCCCCGGCCGGATCCGGCGGGGACGGGGCGCCACCGCCGCCGGGGTCGCCGCCCGTCGGGCCGCACGCGCCCGCAGCGCCAGCGGCACCCACGGGAGTACGGCCACCAGGGCCAGCCCGGCCCACACGGCGAGCCCGGCCCGCCAGGTGCCGAAGAGGTGCGCCACCGGCACCGCCGCCGCGGCGGCCACCGTCGCGCCCACCGTCAACGTCATCGAGTACGCCCCGGTGACCAGTCCGATGCGGTGCGGGAAGTACTGCTTGACCAGCAGCGGGAGCAGGACGTTCGCCACCGCGATCCCGGCCAGCGCGAGGGCGCTGCCGGCGATGAAGACCAGCGCGGAGTCCGTGCCGACCCGGACGAGCTGCCCGGCGGCGAGGATCAGCATCGCCACCACCAGCACCCGGGCCGGGGAGTTCCGGCGGACCAGCCGGGGGGTGAGTGACCCGAAGACGGCGAAGGCCACCGCGGGCAGGGTGGTCACGACCCCGGCCAGCGCCCCGGAGAGGGCCAGGCCGCCGCGTACCTCGTCGAGCAGGGCGCCGAGGCTGGTGATCGCGGCCCGCAGGTTGAGCGCCACGAGCAGCATGCCGACGAGCACGAGCAGGCCACCGGCGACCGGTCCGGCCGGCTTGGGGGTGGGACCGGCGGCAGGAGCCGTCGCATCCGCCGGCGCGGGCACGTCGTCCGGCCCGGCGATCGTCTCCCGCACGGAACGCGGTGAGGTTCCGGCGTCGACGGCTGCGGTGGTTGGCGGGGTCATGCGTCCGAACCTACAATCATGGGATGAATTCCGGGCAGGTGTTGTAACCAGTGCCACCGTCGGTTGATTCCGCCGCCGCGCCGCCCAGGGGCCACCGGGTGCGGCAGACCATCGCCCAGCTCAGGGAGCGGATCCTCGGCGGCGAGTGGCCGGTCGGCGGGCGGATCCCCACCGAGCCGCAGCTGGTCGCGGCGCTCGGCGTGGGCCGCAACACGGTCCGCGAGGCGGTGCGGGCGCTGGTGCACGCCGGGGTGCTGGAGTGCCGGCAGGGCTCCGGGACGTACGTGGTGTCGACCGACGAGCTGGCCCCGGTGGTGGCCCGCCGACTCACCGCCGACCGGATGGCCGAGGTGGTCGAGGTGCGCCGCGCCTTCGAGGTGGAGGCCGCCCGGCTCGCCGCGTTGAGGCGTACGGCCGAGGACCTGGCGGTCCTGGACGGCGCGCTCGCCGCCCGCGAGGCGGCCTGGCGCGACGGCCGGTTCGACGAGTTCGTGGCGGCCGACGCGGCGCTGCACACCGCCGTGGTCGCGGCGGCGCACAACGGCATGCTCGCCGAGCTGTACGCCTCGGTCGGGGCCGCGCTGCACAGCACGATCGCCCAGTCGATGGGCGGCGCGCTGGAGCCGGAACGCTACGTCGACCACTCCCGGCTGGTCGAGGCGATCCGGGCCGGCGACCCGGGCCGCGCGGCGATCGAGGCCGGCGCTTTTCTGGAGCCCTCGCCCGGGGCATAGGTTGTGCCGGACGGAAGACCGGACACCTCGGGAGTACGGATGCTCAAGGGCTTCAAAGACTTCATCATGCGCGGCAACGTCGTCGACCTGGCGGTCGGTGTCGTCATCGGCGCCGCGTTCACGGGCGTGGTCACCCAGCTCACCAAGTCGTTCCTGGAACCGCTGATCCGGGTCTTCGTGCTGCTCATCACGGGCAGCGACAAGGGCCTGGCCGGCACTGCCCCGATGTTCCGCGGCATCGCCTTCGACTGGATCGCGTTCGTGAACGCGCTGATCACGTTCCTGCTCACCGCGGGGGCGCTCTACTTCCTGGTCGTCTACCCGATGAACAAGCTGGCCGAGCGGCGCAAGCGGGGCGAGGAGCCGCCGCCGAAGGCGCCGAGCGAGGAGGTCCGGCTGCTCACCGAGATCCGTGACGCCCTGGTCGCCGCCGGCCACACCACCCCCGGGCAGCGGCGCGGCGCGCTCGACGACGTGCTCGGCCGCCGGGAGGAACCGCCCACCGGGCGCTGAACCCGACGCACGCACATCGGCCCCTGCGGGAATCCCGCAGGGGCCACACATTTTCGTACGCCTGTTCGATAGAGTCCCGCCATGGAGCAGCGGAAGCACTGGTGGAACGGGAAATGGGGCCGGCTGGCCCGGCGCGACGTCTTCCTCCGGGTGGACGCGGACCGGTGGCACGTCGAGCAGCGCGCCGGCGGCTCCGAGGGCGTCTCCCGGTTCTACGAGTACGGCACCGCCGAGGAGGCCGAGGAGACGGTCCGGGCGCTGCTCCAGGGCACCGACACGTGGCGCGAACTCTCCCCCCGCCCTCCAACGTCCTGGTGAGGGACCCCGCCCGAGATCTTGGACGGTTGGCGTTCGGCCCGAGCGACAACTGTCCAAGATCTCGACGATGGTTTAGCCGGAGCGGGGGCCGGGAACCGCCCCGGGATGGAGCAGCAGGGCACCGAGCGGCAGGCGACAGTTTCCCGGGTCACCACGGGCATGCGGGTGATCGACGTCGACGGCACCGAGTTCGGCACCGTCGACCTGGTCCAGCGGGGTGATCCCAACGCGGTGACAGTGCAGGCGCCGACCGCCGACCCGGGCAGCAGCCTGGACGAGCTGATCGAGTCGACGGCCGTCGAGGAGCCGGACGTGCCGGCCGACCTGGCGGCCCGGCTGCTGCACAGCGGCTACCTGAAGGTCTCCACCGACCTGGTCCGCACCGGCGCGGTCTACGTGCTCGCCGAGCAGATCGCCGCCGTCACCGACGACCAGGTACGCCTCGACGTCCCGGCCCGCGACCTGCCGCCCGAGGAGTGAGCGACGCACCGCCGCAGCGTGCCCGCCCGAACGCACCGCCGGGGCGCGCCCGTCCAGCGCGGCACAGCGTCAGCACCGGACACATCCGCCGCACGCTGTCGAGCTGATGTCGTAGACGATTCAAACTCACGCGCTGCCGGCCCGAAGCGGGCTGCCGGACCTGCGGGTGCCGAACGACAGGTTCCGAAACGCCGGATTCCGGTCGCCGAGCCACGTGCCGATCGGCCAGCCAACAGTGGCGAGGCCGTGATGTCGTAAACGACTCAGTTCGACAGCGCGTGGAGGGTCAGGTGCCGCCGGCCCGGCCGCCACTCGGCGACGAGGCGACCGCGACGGAATCCGGTCCTGTCGAAGCCGGCCCAGCCGCACCCGGTTCGGCCGCAGCCAGCCCGCCGGAGCGGTGGCGGAAGAGCAGGAGCATCACCCCGCCCGCGACCAGGCCCCAGAACGCGCCGCCCACGCCGAGCAGGGTCACCCCGGAGGCGGTGACCACGAAGGTGACCACGGCGGCCTCCCGGTCCGCCGGTTCCGCCAGCGCCGAGGTGAGCGCGGTGGCCAGCGCGCCGAGCAGCGCCAGCCCGGCGACCGCCTCGATCAGCACCGGCGGGGCGAGCGCGACCAGCGCGGTGGCCGCACCGGCGCCCAGCCCCAGCAGGGCCAGCCCGGTCCCGGCGGTGACCGAGGCGATCCAGCGGCGGTCCGGGTCGGGGTGGGCGTCCGGGCCGGCGGCCAGGGCGGCGGTGATCGCGGCGAGGTTGACCGCGTGTCCGCCGGCGGGCGCGGCGAGCACGGTGGTCAGTCCCGTGGCGCGCAGCGCGGCGCCGAAGGGCGGCCGGTAGCCGTAGCCGACCAGCACCGCCATCCCCGGTACGTTCTGCGCGGCCATGGTGACCAGGAAGAGCGGCAACGCCAGGCCCACCATCGCGGAGAGGGTCCAGGCCGGGGCGGTCAGCTCGACCGCGGGCAGCAGCCGCGTGCCACCGAGCCCGGAGACCGGGGTGGTCAGCGCGATCGCCGCCACCGCGACGACCAGCGCGCCCGGCACCGCCCACCGGCGGGCGAACCGGTGCAGCAGCAGCCAGGCCAGCACCACGGGGACGGCCAGCCGGGGCACCTCGACCAGCGCGCGGACGGGGGCGGTGCAGAGCGGCAGCAGGACCCCGGCGAGCATCGCGCCCGCGATCGGCCGGGGGATCGCCGCGACGGCCCGCCCGAGGGCGGGGAACAGCCCGGCGGCCACGATCAGCGCGCCCGAGACGAGGAACGCCCCGACGGCGACGGGCCAACCGCCGGGCACCGTGCCGGTGGCGACCAGCAGCGCCGCGCCCGGGGTGGACCACGCGACGCTCATCGGGATCCGGTGCCGCAGGCCCAGCCAGACGGCGGAGATCCCGGCGGCCACGCACACCGCCAGCAGCCCGGAGGCGGCCTGTGCGTCCGAGGCGCCGACGGCCCGCAGGCCGGCCAGCACCACCGTGAACGAGCTGGCGAACCCGACCAGCGCGGTCACCACACCCGCCAGCACCGGTTGCGACCGTCCCGCCATCCCCGCCTCCCCCGACCGTTCCGTTTATGGAACAGGAACCTGTAGCACCATAGCGGGGTGCCGCAGACGTCACCAGTCCACCGATCGGCCCCCGATCCGGGCGCCGATCCGGGCGCCGAGGCCGTCGGTCGCCGGGTACGCGCCCTGCGCGAGGAGCGCGGGATGTCGCTGTCCGCCCTCGCCCGGCTCGCCGGGGTGGGCAAGGCGACCCTCTCCGGCCTGGAGAACGGCACCCGCAATCCGACCCTGGAGACGCTCTACGCGATCACCGCGCAGCTCGGCGTGCCGCTGACGGCCGTGCTCTCCGGCCCGGCGGCCGGGCCGGTCGTCCGCGGCGCCGCGGTCAGCGCCATCCTGCTGGAGGTCTTCGAGGACAGCGACGCCACCTACGAGCTGTACCGGATGCTGGTCGCGCCCGGTCCGGAGCAGCTCTCCCCCGCCCACCAGAGGGGGGTCACCGAGCACGTCACCGTCTTCTCGGGCGTGCTGCGCGCCGGCCCGGTCGACGCGCCGCTGACCGCCGCCGCCGGCGGGCACCTGCGCTGGACGTCGGACGTGCCGCACGTGTACGCCGCCGTCGGCGACGAGGAGGTCGCCGCCAGCCTCCTGCTGCGCTACCCCCGCCCCTGAGCACCCGCCGGCCGGACCGCGCGCGTGGCCCGCACCGGCCCCGTCGGGCGTCGGCTCAGCCGTCGACGGGGGTCGGCACCGGCAGCCGCCGCTGCACCGCCCAGATCGCCGCCTCCGTACGCGACGCCGACCCGGTCTTGCGCAGCAGGTTGGACACGTGCACGGTGACCGTCCGCACCGAGATGCCGAGGGCCCGCGCCGCCTGCTTGTTGGACATCCCGGCGACCAGGCAGCCCAGCACCTCGATCTCCCGCCCGGTCAGCTCGGCGTCCACCGGACCCACCGGCCGCTGCGACGCCGTCCTCGGCGGGCGCGGGGCGGGTGGCGGGCGGAGCAGCGCCTCGGGCCCCCGGCCGGCGTGGGCGGCGAGCAGTTCGGTCAGCGCGTACGGGTTGCCGCCGGTGCGCTGCCAGACGGCGCGCACCAGCCGGCCGGACGGGCGCGGGTCCGCGTACACCTGGGTCAGCACCTCGGCGACCTCGGCCGGGAGCAGCGGTCCGAGGTGTTGGCGGACGGCGCCCCGGACGCCGCAGAGCCGGGCCAGGGCGCGGACCGCGAGGTCCGGCGCGACGGCGTCCTCGGCGGGCCGGCTCGCCACCACCAGCAGCGCCGGCAGGTCGGCGGCGGTCGCCAGCTCGCCGACCAGGTTCAGGCTGGCCGGGTCGAGGGCGTGCAGGTCCTCCACCACCAGTACGGCCGGGCCGGCGCCGACGAGCAGCCGGACGACCCGCACCGCGAGGCGGAGCAGGGTGCCCGGCGCGTAGCGCTCGCGCGGCGCGGTCGGCTGCTGGGCGAGCCAGGCCAGCGCGTCCGCCGGCAGGTCGAGCCGGCTCGTGTCCCGGCCCGTGAGAACGGCGGCCAGCCAGTCGTACGGGGCGGGGCTGTGCACGCGGGCGGCGCCGGAGAGCACCACCGCCGGTCGGGGGGCGAACGCGTCGAGGGCGGCCGCGACCAGCAGGGACTTGCCCACCCCGGCGGCTCCGGTGATCACCGCGACGGTCGGCGCGGACCGTCGGCCGGCGACCACGTTGGACCACGCCCGGTCGAGCTCGACCAGCTCGCCGGTGCGTCCGACCATCGACACCGGCATCATTCCCCAACCCTACGCAGTAGTGCGTAGAGACGGCGGGAGGGTGTTCTTGGCAAGCTTGACCCCATGACGCTGATCCTCCGCTCGGCCATCCTCAACGACATCGGCCTGGTTCGCACCAACAACGAGGACTCCGCCCTCGCCGGTGACCGCCTCGTCGCGGTCGCGGACGGCATGGGCGGCCTGCCCGCGGGCGAGGTGGCGAGCGAGATCGTCATCCGCATCCTGGACGAGCTGAGCCCGCCGACCGCCCCCGACGAGGCGGCCGCGGCGCTGCGCGCCGTGGTGAGCACCGCCAACCGGCGCATCCACGCCGCCATCACCGTCGACCCGGCGCGCGACGGCATGGGTACGACGCTGACCGCCGCCCTGCTCGCCGGGGACGCGCTGGTGCTGGCCCAGGTGGGTGACTCCCGCTGCTACCTGCTGCGCAACGGGGAGCTGACCCAGCTCACCCGGGACGACACCTTCGTCCAGGCGCTGGTGGACCAGGGGGCGCTCTCGCCGGAGCAGGCACGGCACCACCCGCAGCGGTCCCTGGTGACCCGGGCGGTGCAGGGCTCGGACACTCCCCCGGCGGTCGGGGTGCTCACGGTGGTCGCCGGCGACCGGCTGCTGCTGTGCAGCGACGGGCTCTCCGACTACGTCGAGGACGGGACGATCGCCGCGACGCTGATCACGTACGGCGACCGTCACCACTGCGGCGAGCAGCTCGTCAAGCTCGCCCACCAGGCCGGCGCGCCGGACAACGTGACAGTCGTGGTCTCGGACGTCGTCGCCGGCTGAGCGCGTCCCGGCTCCTGTCGCGGGCAGCCGCCGCCAGCTAGGTAGTTGTGCCATCTAGGTAGTGCGGCTACGTTCCTCGGGTGGATTCCGACCGGCGCGGGCAGTGGCTGCGCGGGGTGCTCGACCTCTGCGTCCTGGCCCTGCTGCGCGAGGGCGAGTCCTACGGCTACCAGCTCGCCCAGGCGCTGGAGGCCGCCGGCATCGGGCCGATCCAGGGCGGCACGCTCTATCCGGTGCTGCTGCGCCTGCAACGCACCGGCCTGGTCACCGCCGAGTGGCGGGAGGGCGCGTCCGGTCCGGCCCGCAAGTACTACCGGATCACCGACAGCGGGCGGGCGACCCTGCGCCAGGGCGGCAGCGCCTGGCTCGCGTTCGTCGCCCCGGTGACCGGCCTCGTCACGAAGGGGGTCGACGGATGAACGCCGACGAGTGGCTGCGGGTGTTCGCGGCCGAGTTGGACCGGCGCCGGGTCCGGGCAGACGCCGCCCGGCACGTGGTCGCCGAGGCCGCCACGCACCTGCGCGACAGCGGGGGCGACCCGTGGGCCGTCTTCGGCCGGCCGCAGGACTACGCCGCCGCGATCGTCGAGACCATCGGCACCTCGCCCGCCGCGCGTCCCGGACCGGTCCGGCTGCACGCCCGGGGGATCACCAAGCGGTACGGGCGACGCACCGTCCTGCGTGACGCGTCCCTGACCGTCCGGGCCGGACAGATCGCCGCCGTGATCGGGGCGAACGGCTGCGGCAAGAGCACCTTCCTGCGCGTCTGCGCCGGGCTGGTCTCCCCCGACGCCGGGGACGTGACCGTCTCCGGCCGGGTCGGCTACTGCCCCCAGCAGGGCGGCACCGCCGACTTCCTGCTGCCCGACGAGCACTTCGTGCTGGTCGGCGCCGGCCGGGGCGTGGCCCGGGGACCGGCCCGCCGCGCCGGTCGGACGGCGGCCCGCCACCTCGGCTGGGAGGCCGACGGCGACGTCCTCGCCCGCAACCTCTCCGGCGGCACCCGGCAGAAGCTGAACCTGACCATGTCCACCCTCAGCGAGCCGGACGTGCTGCTGCTCGACGAGCCCTACCAGGGCTTCGACCAGGGCACGTACGTCAACTTCTGGGACCAGCTCGCCCGGCTGCGCGACGAGGGCCGGGCGATCGTCGTGGTGACCCACCTGCTCAACCAGCTCGACCGGGTCGACCTGGTGCTCGACCTGACCCCGGCCACCCAGGGAGGGCGTGCGTGAACCGCCTCGTCACCGTCGCCGAGATGACCCTGCGGGAGCTGCTGCGCCGTCGGGGCGTGCTCCTGCTGCTGCTGTTGATGCCGCTGGCGTTCTGGCTGATCCGGCGGGACTCACACGTCGGGCAGTCCGTACGCTCGCTGCTGCTCGGCATCAGCTGGGCCGTCAGCACCGCCGCCCTCTTCGCCACCGGCGCGGCCCGCGAGCTGGAGCCCCGGCTGCGGCTGGCCGGCTACCGCCCGCACGACCTCTACCTCGGCCGGCTGCTCGGCCTGTGGGCGGCCGGGCTCATCCTGTCCGTGCCGTTCTTCGTGCTCACCGTCGTGGACGCGCCCGAGCTGCGGCACGGCGGGGTGGCGGTGGCGATGCTCTGCTGCGTGGGGGTGGCCGCGCCGTTCGGGATGCTGATCGGCGCGCTGCTCCCCCGCGAGCTGGAGGGGACGCTGCTGCTGCTCACCGTGGTGGCGGTGCAGATGCTGATCGACCCGGCCGGCACCGGCGCGAAGCTGACCCCGTTCTGGTCCAGCCGGGAGATCGCCACGTGGGCGGTGGACCACACCGACTCCGGCTACCTGGCGCGGGGTTCGCTGCACGGGCTGGCCGTCACCGCGCTGCTGATCGGCGCCGTGGCAGCCGTGTTCAGCGTCCGGCTGCGCCGCCGCCGGCACCTTCGACACCTGCCGATCGGCTGACCGGGCGTCGCTGGGTCACCGGCGATTGCGGTTGCGGCGACCGCCGGGCCGGGATGGGATGGGCGGATGACCGTCCGCCGGGTGAACGCCGAAGAAAGACTGTCCACCAGCTTCGCGCTCGGCGCGTACGCCTTCGAGGCGTCGCCGCGCAGCCCGGCCCGGGCGGAGGAGTTCCGCGGCTACCTGCCCTACAACAAGGGCAACCGGACGCTGGTCGTCGAGGAGGGCGGCACCACGCTGGCCGCCGCCTCGGCCATCCCGATGCGGCAGAACCTGCGCGGCGAGGTGCTGCCGATGGCCGGCGTCGCCGGGGTGGCGAGCCATCCGCTGGCCCGCCGGCAGGGGCACGTACGCACGCTGATGCACCAACTCCTCGACGAGATGCGCGACGAGGGGCACCAGCTGAGCGCGCTCTACCCGTTCCGGCCGTCGTTCTACGCCCGGTTCGGCTACGTGGGGCTGCCGAAGCCGCGTACGGTCACGTTCTCGCCGGCCGACCTGGGCGAGCTGCTCGGCGCCGACCTGCCCGGCGAGGTGGGCTGGGAGCGGATCGGCGAGGGCTACCGGGACTGGCGCGCGTTCACCGAGCGGTGCCTGAACGAGCGGCACGGCTTCGCGATCTTCCCCGGCTACCGGGACGTGGGGTTGCGCGACCGCGACGAACACTGGCTGCTGACGGCCCGCACGGGCGGTACGGTCACCGGCGCGGTGCTCTACCGCATCGACGACCACGGCGGCACGCTCGCCGCCGGCGACCTGCTCGCCGCCGATCCGCTCGCCCGGGCACTCATGTTGCAGTTCTTCGGCCGGCACGTCGACCAGGTGGAACGGGTGACCGTGCAGGTGCCCGTCGACGAGGTGCCGGAGCTGTGGCTGACCGACCTGGCCGTGCACGTCGAGGCGCGGGTGGCCCGACCGGGTTACGCCGCGCCCATGGCCCGGCTGCTGTCGATCGACGCGCTGGCCGGGCTGCCCGTCGGGGCGGGCCGGGTGCGGGTGGAGCTGACCGGCGACCGGTGGCTGGCCGGGTCGTACCTGCTGGACGGCACCACCGGCGCGCTGGAGCTGGTCACCGGCGCCGCCGCCACCGCCGGCTCGCCGCCGACCGCCACGCTGACGGCCGCCGGCCTCTCCGCCCTGGCGTACGGGGTCCTGGACCCGGTCGAGGTGGGCCTGCGGGGGCTGGGCGACGTGTCGACGGACGCGGCGGCGGAACTGCGCCGCCTCTTCCCCCGCCAGAACCCGTACGTCTTCGCCGACTTCTGACTCCCTGCCCGCCTCCCGCGGGCGTGGGTCAGTAGGGGTTGCCGTGGCCGGCGGGGCGACCGCGCAGCAGGGCGGTGGGGCGGCCCGGGAGGTGGCGCGCCGCCGACATCGGCGGGCTGGCGGTGTGCGCCCGGTCGGCCATGCCGGCGAAGAGTTCCTTCAGCGCGCTGAGCGCGTCGTGGCGCGGATGCCAGCCCAGCTCCGACTCGGCGCGCTCGCTCGACATCAGCGGCGCGTGCAGCGCCAGCTCCACCCAGCCGGCGTCGATCGGTTGCAGCCGCGCCCGCCAGGTCAGGGCGGCGGCGACGCGCAGCACCGGGGCGGCGACGGGCACCGTCCAGCCGTGGAAGTGCCGGGCCACCAGCTCCGGGGTCAGCACCGGGTCCGCGGCGACGTTGAACGCGCCGCGCGCGTCACCCAGGACCGCCCGGGCGTACGCGTCGGCGACGTCGTCGGTGTGCACCGCCTGCATCCGCAGCCGTGGGTTCGTCGGCACCAGCGGGATCCGGCCGAAGCGCAGCAGCCGGACGGGCGCGAACGGGCCGAGGAAGTAGCGGGTGATCTCGGTGGCCGCCGCCCGCTGGAAGTTCAGGCCGGGCCGCAGCCGCACCACCCGCAGCCCCGGGTGCTCCCGCTCGGCCCGGTCGAGCAGCGCCTCCACCTCTGCCTTGTCCCGGCTGTACGACGAGCCGGGCACCCCGGTCGCCGGCCAGCGCTCGGAGACCGGGTGGTCCTTCGGGCCGGACGCGTAGACGCCGACCGACGACGCGTACACCAGGGCCGGCACGCCGGCGCGGACCACGGCGTCGATCACGGCCGCGCTGCCGCCCACGTTGGTCCGGTGCAGCACCCGCTGGTCGTGGCTGGGCTGGATCTGCCAGGCCAGGTGCACCACCGCGTCGGCGCCGGCGAAGACCTCGGCGAGCTGGTCGGCCGCGCCGGGCAGGCCGACGTCGCAGGAGTGCCACTCCACCTGGTCGTACGGCTCGCCGCAGTCCGGCCCGGGCAGCCGGCGGGCCACCCCGGCGAGTTCCACTCCGCGTTCCCGCCGCAGCCGGCGCAACAGGGCGGTGCCCGCGTTACCGGTCGCCCCCACCACCACGATCCGCATGCCCGTCCCGTACCCGGTCAGCCCCGGCTCAATCGCCGATCACGCCCACCGTCGGGAGTAGGGCGAGCGGCGCGCCCGTCAGGGGCGGGGCGAGCGGCACACCCGTCAGGGGCCGTCAGGGGCGGGGCGAGCGGCGGACCCAGTTCTTCTGCCCGCCCCGGCGGCGGCCCTGCGAGGCGGCGAGGCAGCGCGGGCAGATCCGGCCGACGGGGTCCGCCTCGGTGAGCACGTCCGTCGACGTGTACTCGAACCGCACGTGCGGGAAGCGGCGCAGCCGGGTCCGGCTGAGCGGGAGCCCGCAGACGGTCTGGTTCTGGCCCGGCAACCAGGCGTGCACCTCGCCGGCCGGCCCCCGTACGCCGTCTGGGTCCGTCTCCTCGCTGGAGGCCGCCACGGCCGGGGTGCTGCTCATCCTCATACGGGCACGGTTCCCCCACGCCGACCCGCCCATGCCTGCCGCGTCGGTGCGGGCGGCGACACGGCCGGCCCGGCCCGACCGGCGGTCAGCCGCGCCGGGCCAGCGGCCTTCAGCCGGTCGTTCAGCGGCACGTTGAGGCCGTGGTCACCCCGACGGTGACCAGGTAGCAGGCCAGCGCGGCGACGGTCCAGACGAGGACCGGGCCGCCCGTGTCGTCCCACCAGTCAACCGGGCGCTGCCCCTTCGGCCCATGGCCGAGCCGCTCGCCCCCGTGAGCACCCGTCCACCGGGCTGTCACCCGAGACGGGGAGTTCAACCGCTGCCGGTGCCCGGCCGGACGGGCGCGGATTCGTCGACGCGACCTTGTGAACATCCGCGCGATGCCACACCATGCCGATGTTGATCGATATCGGCGAGAGGGCGGAGACGTGACCAGAGTGAGCGCGTGGGGTCGACTGCGGGCGATCGGAGTAGCGGCAGGAGTCCTGCTCGGGATCGCGGTCGTTCCGGCGCAGCCGGCGTCCGCGCAGACCGGGGCGATGATCCAGCCGGTGGGTGGGCGGGTCACGGGTGTGCTCGCGAACAGGTGTGGTGCCACCGACAGCGATCACTACGGGGTGGACATCGCGGGCAACAGCGGGATGGCGATCGGTGCGGCGTATCCGGGCACGGTGGCCTTCGCGGGTTGGACCTCGGGTGGGGGCAACATGGTGACGCTGTCGCACGCCGGTGGTTACCAGACCCGGTACCTGCACATGGTGGGGGCGGCGTCGGTCGCCGTGGGGCAGCAGGTCGGGCAGGGGCAGGTGCTCGGGCACGTCGGCAGCACGGGCAACTCCACGGGCCCGCACCTGCACTTCGAGATCCGCCGCCACGGCGCGGTGTACGACATCCGCCCGGCGTACGTCTGCGGCGGCACGGTCACCAAGGGCGCCCCGATCAACCTCCCGTTCGCCGACCTGACGCCGGTCAACGCCGTTCCCGACCGGGTCCTGGTGGTGCGCACCGACGGGACGCTCGCGGCCAAGGAGTCGCTGAACGGGACCGTGCACGAACTCAAGACCAACGTCACCAGGGTCTCCGCCGACCGCGACCGCGTCGCCGTGATCAGCACGAACGGGGCCGCCGAGGTGAAGGTCGGCGGCCTCACCGCCGGCTGGGTGACGCTGTTCCACAACGCCAGGGACGTCGTCGTCGACGGTGACCGCTACGTCGTGCTCGGCACCGACGGCAGGGCCTGGGCCAAGGACGGCCTCTACAGCGCCAACTGGGCCCACATCTCGAGCAACACGACCGTGATCGACGCGGCCGACGGTCGGATCGGGGTCATCGAGAACGGCGTCGCGAAGGTCAAGGAGGGGCCGATCAACGCGCCCTGGCACACCGTCGCGGCCAGCGCGACCGACCTGTCCCTCGACGGGGCCCGGATCGGCGTCGTCGAGGGCGGCACGGCCAAGGTCAAGGAAGGGCCGCTCAACGCGGCCTGGGTGAACCAGGCCGCGGGCCGGCAGGTCGTCGTCGAGGGCTACCGGATCGCGGTACGGGACGACAGCGGCAACGCCTACGTGAAGGCCGGCCCGCTCAACGGGAGCTGGGAGCACGTTGCCACCGGCGCCACGGATCTCGACGTCGCCGGCAACCGGATCGCCGTGGTGTCCGGCGGCTGGGCCCGGGTGAAGGAACCGAACCTGAACTCGTACTGGGTGGACGTCGTCGTCAACGCCCGGCAGGTGGCCCTCGCCAACCAGTGACGCCCCACCCGAGGGAGAGCGCGCAGGTGGTCAGGAGGCGGGACGGGGGCGGGCCCAAGCGGTGAAGCGGTCGGCCAGGTCGACGCGGGAACCGCCGCCGTCCAGCTCGGCGAGCTGGGCGGCGGCCTCGACCTGGAGGGTGGCGAGGTGGACCAGCAGGGCGGTCCGGTCGGTCCGGTACTCGCCGAGCAGGCGCAGCTTCGCCGCCGAGCAGGGCCAGGCGATCCCGCAGGCCGCGCAACGCCAGGTCGGGCGGGACGGTACGTGGTCGCGTCGCCGGGTCACCGCGACGGCACCCCGACGGCGGTCGCCCGGTCCAGCCGGACGGAGGCGTACCGCTCGCGCGGTCGAAGCGTGCCGTCCGGGTTCAGCTCCCGGCCGCGCAGCTCGACCCACTCCGCGCCCTGGAACGGACCCCGGTCGAGGACCTCGGTGACGTACATCGTGAGGGCCCCGACCCCGAACCGGTAGGAGTCCTCCGGGACGCGGATCACCTCGCCCGGCGCGATCGCGCGCTCCCCGCGCGGCCTGTCGACCGTCACGTCTTCCTCCCGCCCGTCGGCCGGCCGTCACGTGGAAGGGGACCGCCCACGGACGCCCGCCCGGGGCGGCCCCCGCGAGGACCGCCCCCGGCCAACGCTCCACGAGCGGCCCTCGCTGGTGACACTCTGCTGTGGAGACGACTACGCTCGGAAGGCTCCGCGCGCGTCCGGGCCGGGCTGGCCGAGCCCGCGCCCGACGGGTGGCGCCGCGGGTAGTCGATCTTCAAATTGGGAGGCCCTGAATGGCCGACGTGCCGAGCCCGCTCGCCGCCTTCATCGTGGGCGAGATCCGCCGCGCCCGGGGCGGCGCCGGCATGACGCAGGAGACCTTCGGCCGGGGCGCGGGCTTCAGCGCGTCGCACGTCAGCGCCGTCGAAGGCGGCACCCGGGCGCTGACGATGGACTTCATCAAGGGAGCCGACCGGGCGCTCAAGACCGGCGGACTCTTCGAACGGCTCGTCGCCAGCGTCGGCGCCCCGTCCTGGTTCCTACCCTGGCTCGACGCCGAACGCGCCGCACGACAACTACGGCTGTTCGAGCCGCTGTTGGTTCCCGGGCTGCTGCAAACCGAGAACTACGCCCGCGTGGTCATGCGCCTCAACGACCTCATGTCAGCGACGGAGGTCGACCAGCAGGTCAGCGCCCGGATGGACCGGCAGAGCATCTTGACCGGCGAGAACCCGCCGCAACTGGTCGCGGTCCTGGACGAGTCGGCACTGAGCCGGACCGGCGACGGATTCAGCGGCATCATGGCCGAGCAGGTGTCGCACCTCGTCGCGATGGCGGAACTACCGCACGTTCACGTGCACGTGATTCCAGCGACGACCGGCCTGCACATAGGGCTGTCCGGCCCCTTCGCGCTGGCTCGGTCCGCCGACGGCGGGTGGGTCGGGCATCTGGAAAACCAACTGGGCGGAGTTGTGGCGGACAGTAAGGATGATGTGGCTAGTCTTCTGGCGAAGTGGGAAGGCGTGCGGAACGAAGCGCTCCCGCGTCGGCAGTCCATTGACCTCATGAAGGAAGTGTGGAGCCATCATGGACCTCAGTAGCGCTCAGTGGCGCAAGTCCAGCCGCAGCGGTTCGAGCGGCGGGAACTGTGTCGAGGTGGCCGACAACCTGCCCGGGGTGGTCGCCGTCCGCGACTCGAAGGACCCGACCGGCCCCGCCCTGACCTTCGCCCCCACGGCGTGGCGCGCGTTCGTCGCCCGCACCGCCGGTCGGGCCTGACCTCCTCCCGTACGCCCGGAGGTGCCCGCACCGGGCCTGCCTCATCCCGTACGCCCGGAGACGCCCGCCCACGACGGGCCGGCGTCTCCGGCGGCGGTTGCCTGCGCTCGGCCGGCCCTCACCCGACGACACCCGTGTCACGTCGACCGGGGGTCTCCAGCCTCGAACTGATCGTCGTGAAGCCTCCGCCGGAGCGGGCGGCGTCGGCGATGGCCGTGAGCACCTCGAGGACGTGGAGCCCCCGTGTCGCCGCGGCCAGCGCGGGCTGCCCCGCCAGGATGGCCCTGGCCATCTCGACCAGGCCCATCCCCATGAACCCGTCGGAGTCGCGTGGGCCGGGGAGCACCTCGACGAAGTCGGTGCTGCCCGCCGCCCTGAGCAGCACGGGGCCGCCCCACGAGTTGGCCTGCGCCGCGACGATCGTGCCCTCGGTGCCGTGGATCTCGAGGTGCGGCGTACGCGTCGCCACGACGTCGAAGCTGGTCACCAGCATGCCCATGGCCCCGCTGGCGAACTCCAGGACGCTGTTGATGTGGGTGGGTGTCTGCACGCTGAAGGTCGCCCCCGCGCGGGGCCCGGCCAACACGACGCGTTCGGTACGCGCGGTCGCGCCCAGCGCCCCCACCCGGACGATGGAACCCATGAGTTCGGTCAGCACCGTGAGGTAGTACGGACCGATGTCGAACAGGGGTCCGGCGCCCTCCTGGTACAGGAACTCCGGCTCGGGGTGGAACCGTTCCGGCCCGGCGTTCATCATGGCGGCGTTCACCGAGGTCGGGGTGCCGATCGCGCCTTCGGCGAGCAGCGCCGCGCAGGTCTGCGCCCCGACGCCCAGGAAGGTGTCCGGCGCGGTGCCGACCTGCAACGACCGCGCCCGGGCGGCCTCGACGATGCGGTGACCGTCGGCCATGGTGGTCGCCAGGGGCTTCTCCGTGTAGACGTGCTTGCCGTGCTCCAGGGCGCGCAGGGTCACCTCGGCGTGCGCCCTGGGTGGGGTCAGGTTGAGAACCAGGTCGATGTCCGGATGGGTCAACAGGGCGTCGACCGGGTGCACCTCCGGCACCGCGTGGGCAGCGCCGAGCGCCCGCGCGCGCGCCGGGTCGGCGTCGGCGCAGGCGACGACGGTGACCGCCGGGTCCCCGGCGAGGTTGGCCAGATAGCGGGAACTGACGTTTCCGCACCCCACGACCCCCACCCGCACGGACCCTCCGTCGTGGACCATGTCAGGAGAGCCTGATCTCGTGGCCGGCACGCGCCGACTCGTAGATCCCGTCGAGCATGCGCATGACCTCCGTGCCGTGGGAGACGGGGGCCACCTGCTCGGCCTCTCCCAGGCACAGCGAGACGAAGTGCGCGATCTCGTTGGCGAACCCCTCGGCGAAGTCGAAGCTGAGGTGGTCGATCTGGGGTCCCACGTTGAGGATGGTGTCGTGCATCTCGGTGGCGATCCGAAGCTTCGGTTCGAGTTCCGCGCCACCGCGCTCGCCGAAGACCGCCACTTCGAGGCGGTCCTCGAGGGCGTGCAGGGAGTAGCTGGTCTCCAGCGTCAGGGACGCCCCGTTGTCGAACCGGATGAGGGCCGTGGCGAAGTCCTCGACGTCGCTCTGGGTCGGGTCGTAGTCCGCGACCTTGTACCGCGACAACGACGTGACGTTGGCCCGGTTGCCCAGCCGGGTGTGGGTGACCGCGCTGACCGTGACGGCCTTCGGGGTGCCCATGAAGTACCAGCAGAGGTCCAGCACGTGCACGCCGATGTCGATGAGCGGTCCCCCGCCGGACCGCTTGTGGTCCGCGAACCAGCCACCGGGGTTGCCGAGCCGTCGGATGTTCGTCGCGCGCGCGTGGTAGACGTCGCCCAGCAGCCCGGCGTCGACGAACGACTTGAGGACCTTGGCGTTCGCGCCGAAGCGCCGGACGAAGCCGACCTCCAGGTGCCTGCCGCTGCGCTCGACGGCCTCGACGAGCGCCTCGGCCTCGCCGGCCGTACGGCTCAAGGGCTTCTCCACCAGGACGTGCTTGCCGGCGTCGAGCGCCGCTGTGGCGATCTCCGCGTGGCTGTCGTTCCAGGTGCAGATGCTCACCGCGTCGATCTCGGGGTCGGCGAGCAGGCTGTCGAGCGTCGGGTGCACGCGGGTCACGCCGAAGGTCTCGGCCTTCTGCGCGCTCCGTTCCTGGTTGACGTCGAACACCCCGACGAGGTGGACGTCCGGGTTGGCGGCGTACGCGCCCAGGTGCATCTCCGCGATGCTCCCGACGCCGATCACGCCCACACCGAGCCGGCTCACTTCGCCGCCTCCGCCTCGGCGAAGAGCCGCTTCGCGTTGGCCAGACCGATCGGGTTGGCCATCAGGCACTCCTCGATGCCCTCGAACTCGATGGACACGAAGCCGTCGTAGCCGGCGTCGACGATGCCCCGCACGATCCTGCGCATGTCGAGGTCGCCGTAGCCGACGATGGAGCCGAGCAGGTAGTTGCCGCCGGGGGTGTGGTGCCAGCCGTCGCCGGGGTACTGCGAGCGGACGTAGAAGTCCTTCAGGTGCACGATGCTGGCGTACGGGGCGTTCTCGGCGACCGACACCACCGGGTTGTCGTCCACCGACATGAAGTTGCCGACGTCGAGGGTCGTCTTGAAGTTCGGCTCGTCGACGAGGTGGATGAGCCGGCGTACGCGCTCACCGCCGTTCATGAGCAGCCCGTGGTTCTCCACGCTGGTGGTGATGCCGTACGGGGCGGCGTACTGAGCGATCTCCTTGCACGCCTCCACCATGCGGGGCAGCAGCGCCTCGAACTCGGCGATGTCCTTCGCCCGGTGGGCCCACTTGGCGACGTCGTGGCGGAAGAGCTTGATGTCCAGGGCGGCGGCCACCTCGATGTGCCGCTTGACCCGCTGCATGCTCTTCTCCGCGCCCTCGCCGAGGAGGTCGGCCGGGACGACGAGGTTGGACAGGGTGACGCCCTGGTCGGCCGCGCGGGTCTTGATCTCCTGGACGAACCCGGGGTCCTGGTCGAGGGTGGAGGTGTCGTTGGAGATCTCCGGGGAGAGCGACACCGTCGCGATCTCCATGTGGGTGGCGTCGCTGGCGCCGATCCAGTCGATGACCTCGAAGAGGCTCATCCGGTTGGTGCGCAGGTGCTGGTAGAAGGAGTAGGAGCTGAAGCCGAACTGCACGGGTACTTCCTTCGGTCGGGGTTGGCGGGGTCAGGAGGAGAGCGCGGCGTACTGGCGGCGGCGTTCCGCCTGCCGCGCCGGGTCAGGGATGGGCGACGCCATGAGCAGCCGATTCGTGTACGCATGGCTCGGTCGTGACGTGACGGTGTCACCGTCACCGGTCTCCACGATGCGGCCCTTGAGCATGACCGCGACCCGGTGGCAGATGTAGCGGACCACCGACAGGTCGTGGGAGATGAAGAGGTACGCGACGCCGGTCTGCTCCTGGATGTCGATGAGCAGGTCGAGGATGCGTGCCTGGGTGGAGAGGTCGAGAGCGCTGACCGGTTCGTCGCAGACGATGAGTCGGGGCTTCAGCGCGAGGGCGCGGGCGATGGCGATCCGCTGCCGTTGCCCGCCGGAGAACTCGCGCGGGTACCGCAACCCGGCGTCGGCTTCCAGGCCGATCTGGCCCAGCAGCTGACCGATCCGCGCGGAGGCTTCGGCCCCGGGCACCCCCTGCGCCCTGAGCGGCTCGGCGAGGATGCTCTCCACGGACATCGCCGGGTTGAGCGACGAGTACGGATCCTGGAAGACGACCTGGATGTCCCGGCTCAGGGCCCGGCGGGCGCGCCGGTTCGCGTGGGTGATGTCGGCGCCGTCGAACGTGACCGTGCCGGCGCTGATCGGGGCGAGCCCCAGGAGCGCGCGGCCCAGGGTCGTCTTTCCCGAGCCGGACTCGCCGACCAGGCCGACCGTCTCTCCCGCCCGGATCTGCATCGAGACGTCGTGCAGCGCGTGGAAGGACGGACTGCGCCACCGGGACCCGCGATAGACGACGTTGACGTCGCGGACGTCGAGCAGCGGAGCGTCGGAATCGTTGCGGGTGCTCATGACTGCACCTCCTGAAGGTCGTCGCGCGACCGCCGGGGAGGGGCGTCCTCCAGGGTCGCGTCCAAGAGCATGCGGGTGTACTCGTGCTGCGGGTTGGCGAAGAGTTCGGCGACGGGTTGCTGCTCGACGACGAGGCCGTCCCGCATCACCGCGACCCGGTCGCAGAGGTCGGCGACCACACCCAGGTTGTGGGTGACCAGGATGAGGCCCATGTTGCGTTCCCGTTGCAGGTCGCGGAGGAGTTCGAGGACCTCCACCTGGACCGTGACGTCGAGGGCGGTGGTCGGCTCGTCCGCGATGAGCAGCTCGGGATCGCAGGAGACGGCGCCCGCGATGAGCACCCGCTGTGCCATTCCTCCGCTGAGCTGATGGGGGTAGGCGGCGAGCGTGCGGGCGGGGTCGGGAATGCCGACGCGTTCGAGCAGGTGCAGGGCCCGCTCGTGCGCGGCCTTCCTGGACAGGTTGAGCTTGCGCCGCATCGGCTTCGTCAGCTGGGCGCCGACGGTGAAGGACGGGTCCAGGTTGGACATCGGCTCCTGCGGCACGTAGGCCATCTGCGGCCCGCGCAGCTTCTGCAACTCGCCCTCGCGCAGCCCGATCAGGGACCGCCCGTCGAGGGAGAGGTGCCGGGCGGACACGGAGGCGTCGGGTGGCAGGAGTCCGAGGATCGCGAAGGACGTCTGGGACTTCCCGGAGCCGGACTCCCCGACCAGGCCGAGCACCTCTCCCCGCGCGACGTGCAGCGACACGCCCCGCACCACGTCCTTGGTGGCTCCGTCCTCGGCCACGTACCGCACCGACAGGTCCTCGACGCGGAGCAGGGTGTCCGCGGGGAGGGCGGTCGCGGGCGTACGGTCGGCTTCGCCCTGGACGACCGTCAGGTCGTCCCGGCCGGCGGACCGCGCGGCCCGCTTGGCCTTGGGTTTGCGGCTGACCCCCAGCGAATCCGCCAGGGCCGTGCCGAAGAGCACGAGTGCCATGACCGTGAGGCCGATGGCGACGCCGGGCGCGATGACCAGCTCGGGCGCGCGGTGGAAGTTCTGGAAGGCGTTGCTGAGCTCGCCACCCCAGCTGGGGCGCTGCGGGTCGCCGAAGCCGAGGAACTCCAGGCCGGACTGGACGATGATCGCCATGCCGAAGATGAACGAGGACCGCACGAGGACCGGCCCCAGCACCACGGAGAGCACGTGGCGGAAGATGATGCGCAGGTCGGAGAGCCCCGCGACGCGGGCGGCGTCGAGGTAGAGCTCCTCGCGCACCGCGATCACGGCGCTCCGGGTCAGCCGGAAGATGTCCGGCGACGCCAGCACGCCAAGGGTGATCATCGTCGGGGCGAGGCCGCTGCCGAGGGAGGCGATCACCACGATGATGATGAGGATCTCCGGCAGGGACATCAGCATGTTGAAGATCCAGCTCGACACCCCGTCGAACCGCTTCGCGCGGTAGCCGGCGAGCAGACCTGCGGGAATCCCGCACAGGAGGGCGACGGCGACCATGATCGCGCCCGCCTGGAGGCTCACCCGGCCGCCCCACAGGAGGCGGCTGAGGATGTCCCGCCCGTTGCCGTCCGTGCCGAGCGGGTGGTCGCCGCTCGGCGGGCGGAGCGCCTCCGAGAGCACCACCAGGTTCGGGTCCTGCGGGGCGAGCAGCGGCGCGAGGATGCTCGCCGCGACGATGGCCAGCAGGACGCCGCCCGCCACCACGCCCATGGGGTTACGCAGGAACGAGCGGAATCTCCTGGCTGTCAGGCCCGCGCGGGGCGTCACGTCGGCGCTCATGCGTTCCGTACCTTCGGGTTCAGTGCGGCGTAGAGAATGTCGACCGCGAGATTGACGAGTACGACGACGAGCACGGTGAAGAGCAGGACGCCCATGATGACGGGGATGTCGCTGTTGCCCGAGGCGTTGATGGCGACGGCGCCGATGCCCTGGAGGCCGAACACGCGCTCGATGATGGCGGCGCCGCTCATCGCCGCGATGAACTGGAGGGAGAGCATCGTCAGCGCCGGCGGAGCCGCGTTGCGCAGGACGTGGGTGAGCAGGATCTCGCGCTGCGAGAGGCCCCGGCTGCGCAGCGTACGGACGTAGTCCTGGCTGTTGACGGTGATCACGGAGTTCCGCAACTGCTGGGCGATGGCGGCGATCGAACCGATCGACAGCGCGACGATCGGCAGGGTGATGGACCAGAGCCAACCGCCGGGTGAGTCGTTCAGGTGCACGTAGCCCGTGGCGGGGAACCAGCCCAGCTGCACGGCGAAGACCAGGGCCAGGATGATCGCGACCCAGAAGTTCGGCAGGCTGAAGCCGAACACCATGAACACCTGGAGCACGCGGTCGAACGTCCCGGGTCGGGTCGCCGCGAGCAGTCCGAGCACGACGCCGAGGACGGCGGCCACCAGGACGGCGCCCAACGCCAGGGAGACGGTGACCGGCAGCCTCGTCACGATGAGGTCGCTCACGTCGGTGTTCTGCGCGGACGAGACCCCCAGGTCACCGCGTACGACCCCGCCCAGCCAGCTCAGGTACTGCTCGACGAGCGGCCGGTCGAGGCCGAGCTGCTCCCGCTTGACCGCGACCTGTTCCTCCGTGGCGTAGAGGCCGAGCGCGCCCCGGGCCGGATCGGAGCCGGTGAGCATGAGGAAGAAGAACATCCCCGTCACGACGGAGAACGCCAGCAGCAGGCCCGTGGCCAACCGCCGACCGATGAAGCCCAGCATGCCTGCTACCTCCTAGATGAGCTGTAGTGATCCACCGGATGGGCCGGACCGTTGCCCGACCCATCCGGGGTCGATCGGCGGTTACTTCGCCGGGGCGAAGAAGCGGAGGCTCGGCATGAGCTGCGCCTGCTGCATGGTCACGTCGATGTCGGACTTGAACAGGTAGACGTTCTCCTGCGTGACGATCGGCGCGAACCAGGCCTGCTCGACGAGGTGGGTGTTCAGCTCCTTGTAGAGGGCGGCCTGCTTGTCACCCTGCGCGGCCGGGATCTCCTTGAGCAGCCGGGTGACGGTCTCGTCGGTGTACTTGAAGTTGTTCCACAGCGACGTCGGGGTGAGCTTGTTCAGCACGTCCGTCCACGCCGGGATGTTCGTGGAGAACGAGAGCATGAAGGCCGGCTGGCCCTTCAGGGTCTCCAGCCCGCCGTTGGCGAAGCCGTTGACCGGCACCTGCTCGACCGTGATGCCCACGTCGCCCAGGTACTGGGTGACGATCGGCACCAGCGGAGACATGAAGCCCTCGCTGTACGAGACCTTGATCTTGAAGCCGCTGCCGTAGCCCGCCGAGGCCAGCAGCTCGCGCGCCTTCGCCGGGTCGTACGGGTAACGCGCGTTCAGCTCCGGCACCCACGCCTCGCTGGACGGGTTGAAGGTCTGCGTGGAGACCTGGCCGAAGCCGCCGTAGTGGGTCTCGAGGATGGCCTTGCGGTCGAGCGCGTGGTTGATCGCCTGCCGCACCCGCACGTCGCCGAGTGCCGCCGACGCCTTGCCGGCGCGGTCCTGGAGGATGATGCCCTGCCACTCGCCGGGCACCGTCTTGACGGTGAGCCCGTCGGTCTTGGCCTTCGGCACCATGTCGGGGGTGCCGTACATGAACTGGATCTGGCCGGTGGCGAGCGCGTTGTACCGGGCGGTGAACTCCTCGTACGGGCGGATCACGACGTTCTCGAAGGGGAACGCCTCGCGGTTCCAGTAGCCGTCGCGCGCCTTGAACGTGTACTTGACGCCCTTCTCGGAGGCGCCCGCGTCGTACGTGTAGGGCCCGGAGCCCACCGGGTTCGAGGCGATGGTGCCCGCGCTGAGCGCCTTGGGGCTCGCCATGTACCCCGTGTACGTCGCCAGGGCGGCCAGGAGGCCGGGGCTGGGCTCGCTGAGGTGCAGGCGCACCGTGGCCTTGTCCACGACCTCGACGCGCTCGATCGCCCGGGCCCCCTCGGAGGCGCTGCCCGCCCCCTTCTTGCGCGCCTCGAGGTTGACCTTCACCACGTCGGCGTCGAAGGCGGCGCCGTCACTGAAGGTGACACCGTCGCGCAGCTTCAGGGTGAGCTCGGTGAGGTCGGCGTTGTACTCGTACGAGGTGGCCAGGTTGCCCTCGATCTTCGACTCGGACGTCTTGCGGAGCAGCGGGTCGTAGACGGCCTCCGCGTAGTGGATGACCGCGCCTTCCTTCATCTCGGCGGGGTCCCAGGTCAGCAGGTCGCCGTTGTTGCCCAGGACGAGTTGGGACGAGCCTGCTTCATTCGCCTGCCCGCCACCGCTACAACCGGCGAGGGCGAGAGCGACAACGGCAAACGCTGCCGTCAGCGTGCGTGTCAGTTGCACCGTGTTCCCTTCTGTTGCTGCAAAGCCAGCGCCGGTCGGCGTCGCTGTAAGTGACGGGGATCGGATCAGCGGATCAGGCGATCCCGAGTTGTTGGCTCATGACCATGGCGGTCGCGCCGCGCAGGACGATGTCGTCGCCGAGCTCCGAGAGCCGCAGCACGATGTCGCCGTGGACCTCGGTCAGGGCGCGCTGTCGGATGGTTTCCATCGCCGCGGCGGCCAGCGGTCCTTCCAGCACCCGGTGCGGCCCGCTGAGGACGATTTCCGAGACGTTGATGGCGGCCACGATCGGGGCCAGCACCGAACCGAGTGCCTCACCCGCGGCGGCGAGGACCCGGGTGTGCTCCGCGTCGGTACGCGCTTCCGAGAGGTCTTCCTGGATGCGCCGGGTCGACAGCCAGGTCTCGAGGCAGCCGAACTTTCCACAGACACAGGCCCGCTCGCTGCCTGTGTCCACGACCACGTGGCCGATCTCGCCGGCCGCGAACCTGCTGCCCAGGACGGGCGTGCCGCCGAGCAGCAGACCCGCCCCCACGCCGACACCGACCCGGACGAGGAGGGTGTCCGCCGCGCTCTCGCCGTAACTACGCTCGGCGAGCGCGGTCGCGTTGGCGTCGTTCGACACGACCACGGGGCAGCCGAACTGCTCGGCCAGCACCGACCGGAGGTTGAGGTCCTTCCAGCCCAGGTTGGGTGCGCTGAGGACGACGCCACCGAGGTCCACGATCCCCGGGATGCCGATGCCGATGCCGAGCAGCGGCACCGTCACCTGTTCGCGCAACGCCCCGACGAGACCGACGACCTTCGCCAACGCGTCGGCTCCGGTGCTGCCCTCGATCTCGACCTGATGGCGAGCCACCACCGAGCCGCCGAGGTCGAGCACGGCCCCCCGGTAGAGCGTCGAGTGGCTCAGGTCCACGGCGACCGACTGGCAGGCGTGCTCGTTGAACTCGAGCATCATGGCCGGCTTCCCGGGCCGCGTCCCCGCCCGCGTACCGACCTCGACCACGAGGTCGTCCGCGAGGAGGTCGCTCACGACGTCCGAGACCGAGACCCTCGTCAGCCCCGTGCGCCGCGCCAGATCCGCCCGGCTGTGCGGCCCTTCCCGGTAGAGCGTGCGCAGCAGCAACTCGCGGTTGTGCACGCGGGCCTGCTCCGGGAGCACCTTCTCGCCGGAGCGGACCCGGGCCGGAACCCGGTCTCGCCGCAGGGTCCCCACCGCGCGGTCCTGGGGCTCCGGCGGTGTGGTTCCCGTCTCATCAATGCAGGTCACCCGGTTAGTACAGGCTGCTAACAAACTGCGGACAAGAACGCGGCTCGCGTTGTTCCCAAGTTGTTACATTCCCATGGCCCGCTTTTCGCGGCAGCTTTCGCCAGTTAACAGCCCTGGTAGAGCCGCCGACCACGACGCTGGGCGGGCCTGACAGCACGCCGGCGAGCCGGCACGGCGACGAGGAGGGACACCACGGGCGCTGGCTCTCCGATAAGGTCCGACCGGAGGCTCGCCAGCCTTCTTCGGGATCGACCGCCGGACCACGACCGGTCCCCCGCCTGCCAAGATCAAAGGACCCCGAAGGCTCGGGCAGTTGACCTTCCGGCACCCTCCGCGCCGCCCGGCCTGATTCCTCCCGTACGCCCGGAAGCGCCGTCATGGACGGGCGCTCCTCGCCTGAGCTGCCGGTTCCGCCTACGGCACGAAAGCCGAGAGTCGCAACCGGCCGCCTTCCGGTAACCTGAGCGCGCGGGCCGCTAGCTCAATGGCAGAGCTGTGGACTTTTAATCCATAGGTTCAGGGTTCGAGTCCCTGGCGGCCCACTCCTCCGCAGGTCAGCGGCCCTTTCGGGGCCGCTGTTGCCGTGATTCGGGCCGGCACAGCAGCGAAGTGCAGCAGCACCCGTGGATCCATCGCCAGGGTCGAGCCCATCCGAGGTACAGTTTTCTGTACTTACCTCGGAGGTGGTCATGCGAACCGTCAACTTCACCCAGCTACGACAGAACCTGGCCGCCGAACTCGACAGCGTCATCAACGACGCGGAGGAAGTGGTGGTGACCCGGTCGGGCCACGAACCGGTGGTCATCGTGCCGCTTGCGGAGTACGAGGCGATGAAGGAAACCGAGTACCTCCTTCGCAACCCGGCCAACGCCGCAGCCCTGCGCCGCTCGATCTCGGAGCTTGAGGAGGGCCACGCGGCCGAGCGGGACCTGATCGACCCGGCCACCGTGCGGGACGTCGCGTGAGGCTGGTCTTCACCGCGACGGCCTGGAACCAGTACCACAGCCACACCGACCGGAAGCTGATCAGGCGCATCAACGATCTCATCGCGGACGTGATGCGCAACGGATACGAGGGCATCGGCAAGCCGGAGCCCCTTCGGGGAGAGCTGTCCGGCTTCTGGTCCCGCCGAATTGATCGCGAACACCGGCTGGTCTATCGGATCACCAAGGACGACGTCGAGATCATCGCCTGCCGGTACCACTACGGCGACCGCTAACGGACCGGACTGGAAGCGGGAGCGTCGACGTCCCGACCGAGGCCGTACGTCCTACCGGTCCAGCGCGCTGCCCAGCCGCTTGAGGGCGTCTGGTGCCCTCAGTCCAGCAGCCCGCTAGTGCGGCGGGACAGTTCGGCGAGCCTGTTATCGGCCTGCTCCCGGCGGAACCTAACCCAGTCCTTGCCCTCTGCGGCTACACCCTCCAGCACGTGCAGGGTCTGATGAAGTCCCGAAGCGTCGACGGTCAGCTCAGTGATGGGGCTCGGGTCCTGATTGGGTTCGGCCGCTTTGGTGTCCGTTCCGGTCACCTGGACGGTCATCTTCTCGCCGCTGTTGAGCGTCAGGTGGAACGTCGGCTTGCGCAGAGCCAGTCCATCGATCCGGACGGCGGAGATCGCGTGGAATCGGTAGTTGAGCCGCTGCGTGTCACGATGATCAGCGCGTCTGAAGTCCAGCTCAAGGTCGATCTGTCGTACGCCATCCTCGGTGAGCAGGAAGAGCAGGAGCCGGTAGTGGGAATACCGCCACGGTCCGTCCTCTGCGCGCCTCTTGCGAGCGGACTTCGCTGGTGCTTCCAGAAAGGCGTGGGCGACGACCTGGCCCGGCTGGAGCCGGAACTGCTGCAGGGCCTGGTCGGTGATGACCTTGCGGTCGCACTCCAGCCAGGTGGCCATCTCGGTGTCTGTCGGCCTGTCCGCGAGTTTGGCCACCCAGCGGTCATACGCCTCCGTCCGCCTGTCCTGCTCAGCGGACCGATGAACGCTGTCGGCGGCAACCCGCCGACGCTCGGCGACGATGCGGAACGCCGCCCTCGTGGTGACAACCGCTGTCGGCACGGTCAGCGCCAACCAGAGCGAGCCGGGTAGAACGGCAGCCGAGAAGACGGCTGCAGTTACCGAGACAAAACCGGCGATGAGGGCGATGACGCCTACGACCTGCAGCAGCCAGGTCCGAAGCGACACACGTAGCTCCTGGCGGTATGCGGTCAGGGTCCCCTGATTCCAGCGCGTCCTTACGTCACTCGCCAGATATCTCACCAGCCAGGCCACCCGGTCGGCGTTGATGCGCTCCTCCCGGTAGGCGTCGACCACCTCATTACGCAGGTGTCGGCGGATGCCGGCGGTCTCATCGAGCCACTCGGCGCTGGCCATCCCGTCGGGCCGGTATTGGGCGAAGTAGTGGGTGAAGAGGCGGTCGATCCTGCCGGCGAATCCGCCGGGCCTCGCGTCGGTGCGCTGACGACGGGATGGCCGCAGCTCGCTGTCCTTCGCCTGCCGGTAGCGGTGCCGGAAGTACCGGTCCGCCCCTGCGATACCGAAGATCGCCAACCCGGCCACCGCGCTGTACAGGCCGATCAGCCCGCCGAACTCGCCGTTGGCTGTCAGCAACGTCGTCAACTTGCTCGTCGCCAACAGGAGCAGAGGTCCCCCGACTCCAACTTTGACGCGGTCCGACATCGCGATGGCAGCCGGCGTGACCGGCCGGGTCCTGGCCGGTGCGGGCGTGGGATGGAAGAACTTCCACGCTCGACCGAGCCGGTCGCCAGCGGTCCGGTTCTCTCGCGCATGAGCTACGGACTTCTGCCACACGCGGTCCCGCAGCGCCCCTTCGAGCGCTATGTCCAGATGGCCGAATATGTAGTGCTTCTGGCGAGGGGGCAATGACTCCAGTTCCTTCGCCGCCGTTTCCGGTCCGGCAGCGTCAGTCGAATTCAGTAGCCTCAGGATCGCCCGCAGCCCCAGCGTCCATTCATCACTTTCGTCGAGGTCGGGCGGGTCGCTCCAGATCGCCAGAAGGCGCTTCCATTCCTCGTCTTCCAACTGGCGCGGGGTCCGCCCACTGAGCAGGGCGACCAGTCGGTAGAACTGAGCTCGAGGGGTGATGGGATAGCCACGGGTGACCGCTCGCTCGATGTGCTGTCGCGCGGTGTCGAGCAGGAACCTGTCGAGGTATCGCACACCGGCCTCGAACTCGCCCTCCGGAGTGGAATGAGGATCCGGAGGCGCGTGGTGGTGGCTGTGAAAGCCGCCGCTCACCGAGCCCACTTGGACGCCGACGTACGCGTTACCTTGGGCGACGTTGCGGGTGGACTGGGCTGTCATGCTATGCCCCTTGCGGCCGCGATGATCATCGCCAGCCTCGCCGCCAGCTCGGAAACGTCGGCCACCAAGCCTCGTAGCCGCTTGAGGGAGACCAGGAATCCACCGCGGTCGGTGGCAGATCCGTCGCGCAGACAGCCGGCCGCCGCGTCCAGCTCCGCCTCTGCCGCCGCGTAGGTCTCCTCGTCCAGCCTGCCGTCCAGGCATGCCTGCTTCATCTGGTGCCGCAGGTCGGCGATGCTGACCGCGAGGTCGACTGGCTCCTCTCGGCTGATGCCGATGGTGACGTTGCCGTGGATCTGGCCCGCCTGCACACCGACCCGGGCGTTGCCGGTTGCGAGGTTCTCGTTCTTCATGGTCATCGGAGCGCTCCCGTGTCCGCTCGGCGTACCGCTTCCGCGGCCGCTGTCGATGGTCAGTTCCTGGGCCAGCGCGACGGCGAAGGCGGCGGCGTGACGCGCGGCCCGTGGCTGCCACTTCTGGCCGTCGGTGACGGCCTTGCTGCCGTCGGCCCGGTCGCTGATTCCTCGTACGACCACTACCGGAAGCGCTCGGTTCAGGTGGCCAGCCTGCGCGACACCGGCGGCCTCCATCTCAATCGCCACCGCGTCGTTGTAGTGCTGCCGAATCCACTGGGCCTGGGCGGAGATCGCCGAATCCTGCACCACTTCCCCGGCAGCGATCGCGCCGAAGTGAACCCGAATGTTGGGCGCGTCGGAGAGATCACGGCACCATTCGCCGACCCTGTCGACGTGATGGGCGACCTGATCCGCCTCGTGCGGGATCTCCCATGCCTTCGGCCGAGCCTTCAGCCCGTCGTCTTCGCTGGTGCCCCCGTGGTAGGCGTAAATCTTCCTCGCGATGACGACATCGCCGAGTGCAACGCTGGGTTTGAGGCCGCCGGCCACACCGACGAAGAGCACGGCAGAGGGCCGGAACTCGGCGATCGCGCGCTCGGTGAGCACTGCGGAGAGATGGTTTCCCATACCGACCAGTCCCAGCGCCACTCGAGGGCCGTCCTGCCCGATACGGCCGACCTCGAAGCGGGTGCCGGCGGCGTGGCGCCGGACAGCCAGGCCGCTCAGCCGGTCGCGGACCGCCTCGTACTCGAGATTCAGCGCCGTGAGGATTACTACGAGGTTTTCGTCCGGGCTCACGTCGGTTCCTTGTCTGTCGGGTTGGGTCTGGTCATCGGCGGCCTTAACGCCAACTGCGGTCCAGGGCGGAACAGCCGGGCAGGGCGCCCGCTCTCCGCCTTGCGAGTAGGTCCGGCCGGGACGATGAAGCCGGGGACGCTTTGGACCTTGCGATAGAAGTTCCGGGGATCGAGCCGCACTCCCCACACCGCCTCATAGACCTCCTGCAGGTCGGAGATCGTGAACGTCGACCCGCAGAAGGCGGTGGCGAGTGCGGTCCGCTCCAACTTGTCGCGGGCCCGCTCCACGCCGTCAACGAGGATCTGACGGTGGTCGAAGGCGAGCTGCACGTGGTCGGAGAGAGCCTCCTCGACTGGCATCCAGTAAGCGTGGGTCGCGTTCTTGCCCGCAGTCGGTTCCGGCAGCCGGGGCGCGACGGCCAGGTAGGCGACGGACAGCACACGCCCCCTCGGGTCTCGGCCCGGAGTGCCGTAGACGCTGAGAAGTTCGAGGTGTGGGTGCTCCGAGCCGAGGCTGGCCTCCTCCGCCAACTTTCGATGGGCCGCGTCGAGGAGGTCCTCCTCGACGTGCTTGAGGAATCCACCGGGGAGAGCCAGACGGCCGGAATGCGGCTCAATGCCCCGCTGAATCAATAGCGCGTGGAGCCGGGCCTCCCGCAGTGTGAGGATGACGAGATCCACGGCGACGAGCACAGCCGGCGGGCTGCCATGAGGCTTGACCATGAGACCACCATAGGTTTTTGTCACCATGACAGAAAGGCCTGCGGTGTGTCGGATTTCGGCACCTGTCGGTCCCGGGTGCCGACGACACCACAGGACGAAGTGCGCTTCCCTCCCGCCGACGCGGGGCGCGGCGCTGACATCGCCGCGCCGGGCGGACCGACAACTGACTGTCGTCAACGGCGGACCGCTGCGGGTTGAAGCGCGTCGAGAGGCGTTGGGTGCCGAGCCTTCAGCCGGGCCGAAAGTGCCGGCAGCGTGTCGCATGATCGACCGGTGGATCTGCGAAGGGGAACAGGGCTATGCCGATCGTGACCAGCAGGTGGCGGCGTATGCCTTCCTGCACGAGCCGTACGAGGACGAGTACCTTCCGGATCACGTCATCGACAAGGGCCGAGCCATCCTGCTGCGATTGTGCGAGCGGATCGAGGCGGAGCACCCCAAGGATCTGGCAGCCCTCTACACGCTCACCGACGCCGCGACCGACGAGTTCAACCTGCTCGAGGCGGAGTTCGAGGCGGTTTGCAGCGAGATCGAGACGGTCGTGCGTGAAGCGAGAACCATGACCACCGAGCCGGTCTGCCGGGTGACCAGACTGCGCGCGGCACGGTTCACCACGTACTCGGTCTCGGCGGGCCTCACCGAATCCGTCCAGGTGGGATACGAGCCGACCGTTCCGGGCGGCTGGCCGACCCGTGGGTGCCGGCCAGCCGACACCCACGGATCACGCGACTCAGTCGACGTCGAAGACGCCCTGTCGGACGGCCTCGTCCCAGGCGACCTGGGCGATCTTGTTCTGCCCACTGATCGACGGGTGGAAGCCGTCAAGGACCGACAGGTCCGACGCCGTGAACGCGGCGTTGTGCACCGCGCCGTTGTCGTAGAACACGTTGGCCCGCTCCGCGGCGAGCTTGGCCAGCCGCTGGTTGTACTCGTCGACCCGTGCCTCCACTGCGGCGCGCCGCGCGTTCGCGGCGGACGAGGTGTCGGTCGGGTTGGCCAGCATGACCTCGCAGATGCCGATCAGGTTCCAGCGCGTCCGGATCAGGAAGTTCTGCTGGCCGATCCGGTAGAGCGACATCATGCTCGGCACCGAGGCCAACAGCACCCGGGTGTTCGGGTTCTTGGCCCTGATGATGTCGAGCGCCTTGCGCACGTTCGCCTCGAAGGCGTCTGGCGGGGTGGTGCCCGACGGGGTCGAGGCGTAGCAGATGTCGTTCCCGCCGATCAGGATGGTCACGTAGTCGGCGTTGGCGTTGGCGAGGGCGTTGGTCGCCTGGGTGGCCAGGTGGACCGAGCGTTCGCCGCCCTTGGCGTAGTTGCCGCCGGTCATGTCGACCCCGTACGCCTCCAGGCGCCGCAGGTGCGAGTTGACCGCCGTACTGGTGCCGGTGGACCAGGAGTTCTGCGGCTGGGCGTTCTGGGTCCCGTCGGCGACGGCCGCCCGGGTGATGGAGTCGCCGAGCGCGACCATCCGCGCGCTCGAGGGCACTGCCGCCACCGCGGCCGACGGGGCCAGGACCGCGGCGGTCACCACTGCCGCGACACTGGAGAGGAGGGTCCGGTGAGAGATCACATGGGCTCCGGAAGGTGGGTCGAAAAGGCTTGCCGCCGTCGGCCGAACCGCTGGTCCGGGGCGGGCAGCGATTGTCACCCGCGAGCGTAGAACTAGACGATCATCGCTGCCAGCAGTCGATGGCGATCGTTGGGTCGTGTTACGGAAACGACGCCGACCGGGCGTGTCCCGCCCCGGCCGTCGGCTTCCTCGGACTGGTCACGGGTGAGCCGAACGGGCTGGACCGGCGGTGACCCCGGTGCCCCCGGTGGTCGATCTCCGCGATACAAAGCCGGTCCACTGGCAGGACGGCTCCGCGAGGCGGGCGAGTCGTTGACGCATCTGGTCGACCGGAGCGTCAGGAACGCGTGACCTCGTGGCAGGGTCTTGCTCATCGTCTGGATCCGAGGAGAACCATGTCGAAGGACGTCACCGTCGATCTCATCCGGTCGTTGATCGAGGCCATGAACGGACCGTCGTTGGCCAGGGAGATGCGCGGGCCCGTGGAGGGCTGGGAGTCGCTGGCGATGATCCTGGAGTTCGGCGAGGGCTATCGCAGCGCGCACGGGTACGCGTACTCGCCGGATGGCGTCATCACGGCCGTGTCCTGTGGCTGGTCGAGCATCGAATCGGCGGTCCAGGCGTACCTGGGGAGCCACTACGAGCCCGGTGATCTGCTGCCCGTGAAGATCCTCGTGCAGTTCGACCGGACGACCGGCAGGTACCAGGTGACGTTCGAGGACACGGACGAGGAACGCTGGGCGGTGAAGCCGGCGAACTACCGGGAGATGCGCGAAGCGCTGCGCCCGAAATTCGACTGACACAGTCGTGACCTGGGCGTACTGCGTCCAGGTGTGCCCGCTCGCTGAGGGAACGGCGTTGCGCAACCCCCGGACCGGCCGGTTAGGCTGCTGCCATGACCAGCTCGCCCGCGTACCCGATGACGTCCCCCGACGTCCAGATCGGCGCGCGGCGACGCCGGCGGTTCCGCGACCGCCTGCGCTGAGTCTTCTTCTCCTGCGACCGGCGGATCGAGCCGCCGGTCATCGTCGATCGTCCTCGGTCCGCCCGCATCCCCATCCGGTGATCCGCGCGGCGGATCCGAGCGAGATCGGCGTACCCATGGACCTTGAAAAGCTGTTGGCCGACCGGCTGGCGCCGGCGTTCGCGACGGTGGCCGGCGGGCCGGTGGATCCGATCGTGCGGCGCTCCCAGCGCGCGGACTTCCAGTCCGACGCGGCGCTGGCGCTGGCCCGGCGGCTCGGCCGGCCGCCGCGCGAGATCGCCGCCGAGGTGCTGGACCTCGCGAAGCTGGCCGATCTGTGCAGCGCGGCGGAGGTCTCCGGGCCGGGCTTCCTCAACCTGACCATCGCCGACGAAGCCCTGGGCGGGCTGGTCTCCGCGCTGGCCACCGACCCGCGGCTCGGGGTGCCGCTGGTCACCGAGCCGGAGACGGTGGTGGTCGACTACTCGGCGCCGAACGTGGCGAAGGAGATGCACGTCGGGCACCTGCGGTCGACGGTGATCGGCGACGCGGCGGCCCGGCTGCTGGAGTGGCTGGGGCACCGGGTGCTGCGGGCCAACCACCTGGGTGACTGGGGCACGCCGTTCGGCATGCTGATCGAGCACCTGGTCGACCTGGGCGGGGCCGAGGCGGCGCGCGAGCTGTCCATGGGTGACCTGGACTCGTTCTACAAGACGGCCCGGGTCACGTTCGACGCGGATGAGGCGTTCCGGGAGCGGTCCCGGCGGCGGGTGGTGGCCCTGCAGAGCGGCGATCCGGCGACGCTGCGGCTGTGGCGGTTGCTGGTGGAGCAGTCCGAGCGGTACTTCATGACCGTCTACGACCTGCTCGACGTGACCCTCACCGAGCGGGACTTCCACGGTGAGAGCAGCTACAACGACCTGCTCGAACCGGTGACCGAGGAGCTGGACCGCCTGGGGCTGCTGCGGGAGAGCGAGGGTGCGGCCTGCGTGTTTCCGCCCGGCTCGGTGGGCCGGGACGGCGAGCCGCTGCCGCTGATCGTCCGCAAGTCCGACGGCGGGTACGGCTATCCGGCAACCGACCTGGCGGCGATCCGGCACCGCACCGGCACGCTGGCCGCGACCCGGTTGCTCTACGTGGTCGGCCTGCCGCAGCGGCGGCACTTCGAGATGGTGTACGCCGCAGCCACGCAGGCCGGCTGGCTGGCCCCGCCGGCCCGGGCCGAGCACGTCGGGTTCGGCTCGATCCTCGGGCCGGACGGGCGGATGCTGCGCAGCCGGGCCGGCGGCTCGGTGAAGCTGGTCGGGCTGCTGGAGGAGGCGATCGTCCGGGCTACGGCGCTGGCCCGGGAGCGGAACCCGGACCTGGGCGAGGTGGAGGCGGCCGAGGTGGGCCGGGCGGTCGGCATCGGCGCGATCAAGTACGCCGACCTGTCCAGCGACCGGCACAAGGACTACGTGCTCGACTGGGAGCGGATGCTGTCGCTGGACGGCAACACCGCGCCCTATCTCCAGTACGCGTACTCGCGGATCCGGTCGATCTTCCGGCGGGCCGGGATGGCGGCCCGGCCGGAGGCGGCGATCTCGCTGGCCGATCCGGCCGAACGGGCGCTCGCCTTCGAACTGGTCGGCTTCGGGACGGTGGTCGGCGAGGTGGCGGACAGCCTGGAGTTCCACCACCTGTCCGGACACCTGTACCGGCTGGCCGTCGCGTTCAGCGCGTTCTACGAGCGCTGCCCGGTGCTGCGCGCCGACGAGCCGGTCCGGGAGAGCCGGCTGGCGCTCTGCGACCTCACCGCCCGGGTGCTCCGGCAGGGGTTGTACCTGCTCGGCATCAGGACTCCCGAACGCATGTGATCGGAACTGGGTGGCCGCATCTCTCGGGCGAACCCACTCGACCTCGAAGCCGCCCTGTTCGCGAGGCAGAGCCAGCGATTCGCGTCCCGGTCCGGCAACCGTCATGCGTCGGCCCGTAGCGTGATCACCTCGCGGTCGTGCTGGTCGTGCTGGTCGGGCTGGCCGCAGGAGCAGGTGCCGCCTACGCAGCCGGTGGCGTGGCGGCGTTTGGTGGCCCACCACCAGGACAGGCCGGCGAGCACGGCCAGGGCGACGGCGGCGCCGGGAAGGAAGCGGTTGACCGCGGCCCAGCCGGCACCACCGAGGATCCCGGCGGCGAGCAGGAGCGGCAGCAGGCAGCAGGCAGCGCAGGCGGCTCCCGCGAGTCCCGTCATTCCGGAGGGGAGTAGGCGGCGGAGCCGGTCAGCAGGTGTCGGCACGATCGGTCCTCTCGACCAGTCCAGCGAAGGGCAGGGGGCAGCAGGAGCTTCCGGCGCAGGCGACCAGGTCGTCGCAGCCGGCTGAGATGGCGGCCCGCAGGGTGTCACGGATGATGGTGAGGTCAGCGAGCTTCTGCTCCACCTCGATGAGCTTCTCCCTGGCCCGTGCCTGGAGGCCGCTGTCGGGTCGACGGTCGTGCTGGTGCCGGCCGGCGTCGAGCAGGTCGGCAACCTCGTTGAGGGTGAAGCCGAGGCGTTGCGCGGTCTTGATGACCCGCAGCAGGGTGACTGACTCGGCCGGGTAGAGCCGGTGCCCGCCTGGCGACCGCCGTGGTGAGGCGAGCAGGCCCCGGCGCTCGTAGTAGCGCAGCGTCTGCTGGTTGACCCCGGCCGCGTCGGCCAGTTGGCCGCTGCGCAGTCCCGACCCGGTCATCCCTGATCCCGAACGGATACCGCCCGGTCGGCGAGGGCATCGAGCACGTCGACGTGTGCGGCCGGTACCCGGACGTCCAACGCCAGCGCATCCGGGCCGGAGCGGGAGAGGTCGAAGGCGAAGAACGAGCAGCAGGACGACTCACGGGCCGTCAGGTCCCGGGCCGTCTCCTCGACCTGCGCAGAGCCGTCGAGCTGCAACCGCAGATGCTGTGCCGACGGCCGGTCGACGCCCCGTACGGCGGCGGCGAAGAACTGGTCGAACTCAGCGACTCGCAGTGGCCGTTCGGCCGTCGGCAGGGTGCAGGAATCCGGCGCCCAGGCGCCGTCCGTCGTGCTCTGGTGGTCACTCATACCCCGACGGTAAGCCTGTACCCAGGTACCGGATGCAAGCCTGACGGTTGTCCCGGGCGATCTGCAAGCCCGGAAGAACGCAGCAGTTCAGAGGGTGATGACCACCTTCGCCCGCGCGTGTTCACCTTCGAGGTACCGGACGGCCTGGGGCACCTCGCGCAGCGGATAGGTCCGGTCGATGACCGGGGTGAGGCGGCCGGCCTCGGCGTGGGCGCGGAGCGTGTCGAGGTGTTGCCGGCTGGGCGTCGCGGTGAGGGTGACGATGCGCTGGCGGACGAGGGGCGCCAGCAGCCGTCCGCGCGCGAGGAGCCAGACCGGTCCGACGAGGCTGCCGCCGCCGTACACGCCGCCGCCGGAGAGCACCAGCGTCCCGGTGGGGGTCAGCGCCCGCCGGAGCGCGGTGAGTGAGCGGTTGCCGACCAGGTCGAACACGACGTCGTGACGGCGGTCGCCGCGGGTGAAGTCGTCGCGGGTGTAGTCGACGACGTGGTCGGCGCCGAGGGAGCGGACCAGGTCGACGTTGCGGGTGCTGCACACTGCGGTCACGGTCGCGCCGAGCGCCTTGGCCAGTTGGACGGCCAGGGTGCCGACGCCGCCGGAGGCGCCGTTGACGAGGACGCGGTGGCCGGGCTCGACCTGCCCGACGTCGCGCAGCCCCATGAGCGCGGTGACCCCGGCCAGCGGCAGCGCGGCGGCCTGCTGCGGGGTCAGGTTCGCCGGCTTCGGCGCGACCAGGGTCGCGGGCACGCACACGTAATCGGCGAACGCGCCGTTGGCGTCGCCGAGGTCGCCGAAGACGGCGTCGCCCGGGCGCACCTGTCGGACGTGGCTGCCGACGGCCTCGACCCGGCCGGCGAAGTCGCGGCCCCGGATGCGCGCGCGGGGCCGCGTCCGGCCCATCGTCAACCGCGCCATCCGCGGATCGCCACGCATGGCATGCCAGTCGTACGCGTTGAGCGCGGCGGCCTCGACCCGCACGAGCACTTCGTCGGGGGCGGGCACCGGCACGTCGACGTCCGCGAGCGTGAGCGTCTCCGGCGGGCCGTACCGGTCCTGGACTATCGCCTTCATCTTTGCCCTCCCTCTAGGTGTACGCCGTACACCCAATGTAGGTGTACGCCGTACACCGGTCAAGGCGGTTATGGTTTCAACCGCCGCCAGAAGACGAGGACCGAGATGGCTGAGCAGGCTGAGACGCTGCGCCGGGCGCCGCTGAGCAGGGACCGGATCCTGCACGCCGCCGTCGCGCTCGCCGACGGGGCCGGCATCGAGTCCCTCAGCATGCGCAATCTCGCCCAGGATCTGGGCGTCGTGCCGATGGCCCTCTACAAGCACGTGGCCAACAAGGACGAACTGCTCGACGGCATGATCGACGTCGTCGTCGGCGAGATCGACCCGCCGGTGCCCGATGCCGACTGGAAGCACGCCGTCCGCAGCCGCATCCTCTCGGCGCGGCAGGTGCTGCGGCGCCACCCCTGGGCGCCGCTCGCGATCGAGTCGCGGAACATGGCGACGCCGGCCGTCCTCGCGTACCTCGACTCGATGGTCGGGACCCTCCGGGCCGGCGGGTTCTCCGCCGACCTCGCCCACCACGTGATGCACGCGATGGGCAGCCGGATCCTGGGCTTCAGTCAGGAGCTGTTCGACGCCTCCCGGCGCGCCGGCCGCTCCGGCACGGCCAGCTCAGAACCACCGCAGGCCTTCCCGCCGGAGGTCGCGGCCCGGTTCCCGCACCTCGCGGAGATCTCCACGGCCGCTTCCCACGACGACGCGTCGGTCGTGGGACAGGGCTGCGACGACCAGTTCGAGTTCGAGTTCGCGCTGGACCTGCTGCTGGACGGCATCGAACGGCTCCGACAGCAGAACTGGACGTCGTCGCGATCGGCTGTCCGATGACCACGCCGTAGCGGCACCCGGTGTTGTTCGCCCCACGGCGGCAATCCCACGCCCGGACTGGGTAAGCCGAGAGGCTAGCCGCCTCGTCGCAGCCGGACCGGACCGAAGGGAAGAGCCTGATGCGTGGTGTCGTCCTGCACGCCCCCCGAGACGTACGGGTGGAGGAGCGCGAGGATCCGCGGATCCTCCTCCCGACCGACGCGATCATCCGCCTGTCCGCCACCTGCGTCTGCGGTTCGGACCTGTGGCCGTATCGCGGCATCGAGACGGTCCACGGGCCGTCCCCCATGGGCCACGAGTACGTCGGCGTCGTCCAGGAGGTCGGCGGCGAGGTCAGGGAGATCAAGCCCGGCCAGTTCGTCGTCGGCTCCTTCTTCGCCTCCGACAACACCTGCCCCATCTGCCGCGCGGGCTACCAGTCCTCGTGCGTCCATCGGGAGCCGGTGGGCGGGCTGGGTTCCCAGGCGGAGTACCTGCGGGTACCGCTGGCCGACGGCACCCTGGTCGCCACGCCCGACCTCCCTCCCGACGACCTGGTCCCGGCCCTGCTCGCGGCCTCCGACGTGCTCGGCACCGGCTGGTTCGGCGCGGTGGCCGCCGAGGCGGGCCCGGGCAAGACCGTCGCGGTCGTCGGCGACGGTGCGGTGGGTCTGCTCGCCGTGCTGGCGGCCCGGCAGCTCGGCGCGGAACGCGTCATCGCGGTCAGCCGGCACGAGCCCCGCCAGAAGCTGGCGACCCACTACGGCGCCACCGACATCGTCACCGAGCGCGGCGACGACGGCGTGGCCCGGATCAAGGACCTGACCGACGGCCTCGGCGCGCACTCGGTCATCGAGGCGGTCGGCACCCAGGAGTCGATGTTGCAGGCCATCCGCTCCACCCGGGCGGGAGGTCACGTCGGCTACGTCGGCGTGGCCCACGGCGTCGAACTGCCCGGCGAGGAGCTGTTCTTCTCCCACGTGCACCTGCACGGCGGCCCCGCCCCGGTGCGTCGCTTCCTGCCCGAGCTGATCGACCTGATCTACAAGCGTGAGATCGACCCCGGCCGGGTCTTCGACCTCACCCTCCCCCTCGACCAGGCCGCCGAGGGGTACCGGGCCATGGACGAGCGCCGGGCCATCAAGGTCCTGCTCAATCCCTGAGCAACTGGACCGGTGGGCCGTTCCGCGCCGGAACGGCCCACCGCGTGGGGCCGACCGCTCAGGGGGTGTACGGCGCGTCCGTGTGGCTGATCTCGACGAGCCGGCTGCCGCTGAGTTCGTAGACGGCCGTACGCCGCACGGCGACCTCCGCCGAGGACGCGTCCTCGGGGCGGGTCAGGTAGACCACCGTCGCCCGGCGCGACTTGATCGAGACCGACTCGACAGGCGTACGGTCGCCGATGTCGACCATGGTGACGTAGACGGGCTTACCGTCGATGTTGCCGTACATCACGATCTGCCAGAACTTGCCGGTCCCGCCGCCGTCCATCAGCACCGGGACCACCGCGTCGGCCGCGTCGTCGCCGGTCAGGTCGCCGACGGCGCACGGCTGTTGCATGTGGACGACGGTGCCGTCCTCGCCGGACCACATGCCGTCGACCAGCGGGATCGGATCCGGGTAGCCGTTGTACCGCTCGGATCCGTTTCCGAGCACGGCGGTCTTGAGCTGCGCGCAGGTGAGCGCCTTGAGCGTGGCGGGCGCTCCGGACGTGTCGGGTACGGCCGAGGGCGCCGGCTTGTCCGGGTCCGCTGTCTCGTCGTTCACGCTGACGGTGCTGCCTGTCGGCTGCGCCGAGGCGGCCGGGTCCAGGTCGTCCGCCGGCGTGTTGATCGTGACGCATCCGCTCAGCGCCGCCACCAGGGCGAGTGCCGCGACGGGCAGCAGGGTCCTACGCATTGATCTTCCCTCTCCTTGTGTGGCCCGGAGCGTAGTGCGCCTCCGCCACGGCCGGCAGCCGGCGGATGGCAGACCGTCCTCAGTGGAGCGACGAGGGCCAGCCGGATCGGGCAGCAAGGGAAGCTGCCCGCGTCGCCACTCCCGCCCCCGGGGCCGGCAACCGGCTCAGGTGGACGGACCGCCGTGCTGGTCGAGCCTGTCGCGGAGCGTGCCGGCGAAGCCCTCGGCCGTGGCGAGCTGGTCGCGCAGCGCGCTGACGCGTGCGGTGGCGGCGGTGTGAAACATGCCGAGCCGGTCGAGCAGGGCGACCCGGTCGGCGCCCTCGGCCGTGTCGAGGGCGTCGAGGACGCCGAGCAGGTCGCGCATCTCGTCGAGGGTGAAGCCGAGCGGCTTCATCCGCTTGACCACGGCGAGCCGGTCGAGGTCGGGTGCGGTGTAGAGGCGGAAGCCCCCGTCGCTGCGGGCCGACGGGACGATCAGGCCGACGTCCTCGTAGTGCCGGATGGTGCGGATGCTCAACCCGACCCGCTCGGCAACCTCGCCGATCTGCATCAGCCGCCCTCCGACCGGGCCGGGGGCGGGCGCCGAAGCCGGGCCGGGGGCGGACTCGGCAGCCGGGCCGGGGGCGGGTGCCGGCCCGGCCGTACGGCGGTCGGGGGCCATCAGTGGCCGACGCCGAGCCGGCCGGCGAGGGTGCCGTGGATCTCCGCGCTGGGGCGGTTCAGCTCGACTATCTCCACGGTCTTGCCGCGGGCGGCGTACCTGGTGGTGACGGCGTCGAGGGCGGCCACGGAGGAGGCGTCCCAGACGTGGGCGTGCGTCATGTCGATGACCACGCTGTCGGGATCGTTGGCGTAGTCGAACTGCCCGACCAGGTCGTTGCTGGAGGCGAAGAACAGCTCGCCGTGCACCGAGTAGATCCGGGTCGTCCCGTCGGGGTCGAGGACGCTTGTCACCTCCACCAGGTGGGCGACCCGCCGGGCGAAGACGACCATCGCGGTGAGCACGCCGGCGACGACGCCGACGGCGAGGTTGTGGGTGGCCAGCGTGGTGACGACGGTGGTCACCATGACGATCGTCTCGCCGTACGGCATCCGCCTGAGCGTGGCCGGGGCGACCGAGTGCCAGTCGAACGTCGACACCGCGACGATGACCATCACGGCGACCAGGGCGGCCATCGGGATCACCGCGACCACGTCGCCGAGCGCGACCACCAGGATCAGCAGGAAGACGCCGGCCAGGAAGGTCGACAGCCGCGTACGGGCGCCGGACGCCTTCACGTTGATCATCGTCTGACCGATCATCGCGCAGCCGCCCATGCCGCCGAAGAACCCGGTGACGATGTTCGCCACCCCCTGCCCCCACGACTCCCGGGTCTTGCTGGAGGGGGTGTCGGTGATGTCGTCGACCAGCTTCGCGGTCATCAACGACTCCATCAGCCCGACCAGCGCGATGCCCAGGGCGTACGGGGCGATCAGGGTCAGGGTGTCCATGGTCCAGGGGACCTGTGGCAGGCCGAGCGTGGGCAGGCTGTCCGGCAACGCCCCCTCGTCGCCCACGGTCGGCACCGCCGCGTGGGTGGCCACCGTGACCACGGTCAGCACCACGATGGCGACCAGCGGCGCCGGGACGGCCCGGGTGAGGCGGGGCAGCCCCACCATGATCGCCAGCGCGACCGCCGCGAGCGGGTACACCAGCCACGGCACCCCGATCAGGTGCGGCACCTGGGCGACGAAGATCAGGATGGCCAGGGCGTTGACGAAGCCGACCATCACGCTGCGCGGGATGAACCGCATCAGCTTCGCCACCCCGAGCACCGCCAGCAGGATCTGGATCGTGCCGCCGAGGATCACCGCCGCCACGAGGTGGTCGAGGCCGTGCTCCTTGGCGAGGGGCGCCACGACCAGGGCGACCGCGCCGGTGGCGGCGGAGATCATCGCCGGCCGCCCGCCGCAGATCGCGATGGTCACCGCCATCGTGAACGAGGCGAAGAGGCCCACCCGGGGATCGACCCCGGCCAGGATCGAGAAGGAGATCGCCTCCGGGATCAGCGCCAGGGCGACGACCAGGCCGGCGAGGACCTCGGTGCGGAACACCCTCGGCGACAGCCAGGACGGGCGGGGCAGGCGCGGGCGGCCGACCAGGGACGACACAGAGGACATACAGCCATTTCCACTCGGGGGGCGCGCACCACGCCCACCCGGCGGAGACGGGTCGGTCGGGGTCGCATCGCGTACGGATGCAGGAGCGCCGTCGTCGCCCGGTCACCGGGGTCGCACGGCGCGGCGAACCCTACTCTTCCGCCACGGAAGAGTTCCCACGCGCGTGGTGAGCGTCACGACCGTGGGCGACCGTGCGCCCCGCCCTCCCGCGCCCGGCGGCGGTCAGGCCGGCCCGGCGCCCGGGGCGGGGACCGCCTGCTCGGCGGCGCGGCTCACCTCTTCCCAGCCGGCCCAGACGTCCATGCGTCGCTTGGAGATGTCGAAGGCGAGGTCGTAGACCATGCTGCCCAGCAGCAGCCGCAGCGGCGGGTCGTCGCTGGCGACGAGCTTCATCAGCGCCTCGGCGGCCAGCCGGGGTTCGCTGTCGATCGACCCTTCCGCCCACTGCCGTGCCAACTCCTCCCGCAGCGGGTCGTAAGCGGGGTTCGGGGCGGCCGCTGTGCTGCTGGTGTAGAGGTCGGTCCAGTAGCCGCCCGGCTGGACGATGGTGACCTTGACGCCGAAGCCGGCGGCCTCGGCGGCCAGCGCCTCGCTCATGCCCTCCAGCGCGAACTTGCTCGCGCTGTAGAGCCCCGTACTGGGGAAGCCCCCGAGCGCACCGATGCTGGAGACCTGCACGACGTGCCCGGCGCCCTGGGCGCGCAGGTGCGGCAGGACGGCCTGGCTGACCCAGAGCGCGCCGAAGAAGTTGAGGTCCAGCTGGGCGCGCGCCTCGGCCTCGGTGAACTCCTCGATCATGCCCATGTAGAGCGCCCCGGCGTTGTTCACGACGACGTCGAGCCGGCCGAAGTGCCGTACCGCCTCGTCGACGACGCCGAGCACCGCCGCGCGGTCCGTGACGTCGAGGCGCAGCGCCAGCAGGCGGTCGGGGTGTCGGGCGGCGAGGTCGTCGAGCGGCGAGACGTCCCGGGCCGCGCCGACGACCCGGTCGCCGGCGGCGAGCGCGGCCTCGGTGAAGGCGCGGCCGAGGCCACGGCTGGCCCCGGTGACGAACCAGACCCGCGGCGCGGCGGTGGCTGAGGCTTCCATGGGGACTCCCTCCCTAACGAGACGGACCGTCTCGTCTTGTTGACGGGAGTGACCCTACCCGACCGGGCCCCACTGTCAAGACGGACCGTCTCGTCTCATCCTCTTGCTAGATTGGGCCCGTGCCCACGCAGAAGGTCGCCCCCGACTCCAGCCGTCGCAGCGAGACGGCACGCCGCGCCATCCTCGCCGCCGCCTTCGACCTCGTCGGCGACGTGGGCTACGCGAAGCTCAGCATCGAGGGCATCGCCGCCGCCGCCGGCGTCGGCAAGCAGACGATCTACCGCTGGTGGCCCTCGAAGGGCGCCCTGCTGTTCGACGCCTTCCTCGCGCTCACGACCGACGGCGGGCAGGACGGCCAGGGCGGCGCCCTACCGGACACCGGCGACCTGGCCGCCGACCTGAAGCTGGTCCTGCGGGCCGTCGTCGACGAGCTGAACGACCCGCGCTACGACCTGCCCATGCGCGCCCTGCACACCGAGATCGTCCACGACCCCGCCCTGGCCGCCGACTACGCGGAGCGGCTGGACGGGCCCATGCGGGAGCTGAAGAAGGAACGCCTGCGCGCCGCCCGGCGTGCCGGCCAGCTCGCCGAGGACGTCGACCTCGACGTGGCCGTCGACCTGATCTTCGGGCCGGTCCTCAACCGGTGGCTCCAGCGCACCGGCCCGCTGACGCACGGGTACGCCGACCAGGTGGTGGACACGGCGCTGCGCGGCCTGCGGCCCCACCAGCCGTAGGCCCCCGCGGCGGATCCCGCGGCACCGGGCGGACAACACCCGACCCCCGGTCGTCGTTGATCCGGTCGTACCCGCCCCACCGGGCGCGGGCACCGACCGTGGAGGAGGCACGCCGATGACCAGTCAGCGCGAGACCGTGGAGGTCGACCCGGTCCTGTTCCGTGCCGTCTACGACTCGCCCGCCTCGCTGCCCGGCAGGCACCGGTGGACGACCCCGGAGTCGGACGTACGCCGGATCGAGAAGCTGCTCGGCATGCCGCTGCGCAGCATCGGCGCCCCGCTCTGGGTCAGCGGCGACGAGCCGGACTGCCCGAAGTGCGGCCGCCGGGTGAACTGGTACGACATCGTCTCCTCCGCCCTCTCCGGCGTACACGACCGGATGATGATCGCGACGGTCATCCTCGGCGACCGCAGGTACGTCAACACCGAGGTCCCCGACGCGATCGCCGGGGTGCGCTGCACCGACTGCCGCACCGCGATCGAGGGGCTGCGCAGCTTCAAGTGCCACAACTGGGCGTACGCCTTCGAGGCGCTGGAGACCGTCCGGCAGCGGATGTCGGGCGCGTCAGTCGTCGGCCGTCAGCCCGCGGGCGAACCGCAGCCCGGGGCGCCCGTCGAGTGACACCTCGCCCACCGGCGTGAACCCGGTACGCCGGAGCACCGCGAGCGAGCCCGCGTTGTCCAGCGTGGTCCCGGCGGTCAGCCGGCGCAGCCCGTACGCCCGGCGGGCCAGTGCCACGACGCGGCGGACGCCGTCGGTCGCCACCCCGCGCCCGGCGGCCCGCTCGGCCACCCGGTAGCCCAGCTCGGCCTCGCCGTCGGCGACGTCGACCAGGTTGAACCGGCCCAGCGCTTCCCCGTCGGCGTCGACCAGGACGTGGAAGTGGCAGGTGCCGCTCTCCTGCTCGGCGAGCAGCCCCGCGTGCCGCGCGGCGAAGTCGGCGAAGTACGCGTCGCCCCGGTCCGGCACCGACCGCGCGAACCACCCCCGGTTCTCCCGCTCGAAGCGCAGCAGCGCGTCGGCGTGGTGGGCGGCGAGCCGCTGAAGATCGGACACCGCGCCACCCTACCGAGCTGCGCTACCGGGTGGCCGAGCGGGCCG
>NZ_WAAS01000005.1:0-72281 GCF_008806585.1 Micromonospora sp. AMSO12t | reverse complement strand
CCCCGCTGACCCCTCCCCCGCGCTCCGCGTCCGGGCCGGGGTCAGCGGGGCGGGACCAGGAGGGTGGGGTCGGCCAGTGCCTGCTCGCAGCCGAGCAGCAGCACCCCCACGCTCCACGCGTGCGACAGCGTCAGCAGCATGCCCTTCGGCTGGAAGCAGGCGGTCTGGTAGTACCGCTCGCTCACCATCCCCCGGTACGCGTTGAAGTCGCCGTCGAAGCGCGCGACGAACTGGCGGAAGCAGGCCAGCGCCTCGCGCGCACGCTCGACGTAGTGCGGGTCGCCGCAGGCGGCGGAGAGTTCCGCGAACTCGGCCGTGCAGATCAGCCCGTACGCGTGCAGGTGCTGGTTGGAGGGCGAGGCGTTGTCGGCCCCCCGGGTCGCGAAGCGGTAGGTGTGCAGCAGGGTGCCGGCCGGGAACGTGGTGTTGTACGTGTACCGGAAGGTCAGCGTCCAGTCGGCGGCGCGGCGGGCGAGGTCCAGCCAGCGCCGCTCGCCGGTGCGGCGGTGCAGCGCCAGGTACGCCATCACGGCGACGTAGCCGTCCTCCGAGGTGGGGGCCAGGTCCACGTCCTCCGGCGCGCCGTGCAGGAACTCGCTCTCGACGAACGGCGCGTAGTACTCCCCGGCCCGGACGGCGGCGGCCAGGTACCCGCCCCCGGCGCCGTCCGGCCCGTCCCAGCGGGCGGCCTCGGCCAGCGCGCCCACCCAGGCCAGTCCCGCGCAGCCGGCCCAGGAGAGCACCTCACCGGTCAGCGCGTGGTGGGTCGAGCCGAGGTTGCCGTCCGGCCGCTGCCGGGCGACGACCGCGTCGAGGTTGGACCGGACCGCGTGGACCCACGCCGGCCGCGAGCCCTCCGGGTCGCCGTCGAGCTCCAGGGCCCGGACGAGGAACTGCGTCGCCTCGGCGAGGGTGCGCGAGTGCAGCGTGTGCGGCACCGGTGACCAGCTCTGCGACCAGCCCCGGTGGCGGTACCAGACGCCCCAGAAGGTGCCGGACGGAGACAGCTCGGCGCAGCAGAAGTCGATGACCCGTTCCGCGGCCGCGACGTCGGCTGTCGCGCCGACCCGCCGTCCGTGGGCCAGCAGGGCGTACGCCCACGGAATGCCGCTGACCCAGCCCACGTGCATGGCCTGCCGGTCCACGGGCAGCCCGTCCTGGCCGCTGATGCCCCGGTCGAACGCGACCGTCTCCAGCAGGACGCCGGGCTCGGCGTAGTGCCACCGGCGCAACCCCTCGGCGGCCAGCACGGCGGCCTGCGTGACGTCGACCCAGGGCCGCAGCGGGGCGTCGGCGGCCTGGCGGGCGTGCTCCTCGCGCAGCACGGCCGCGTAGCCGTGCCGGTCCCGGTCCAGCGCGTAGACGGCGAGGTCCAGTTCCACCCGCTCGCCCGGGCGCCAGGCGTACGTGCTGACCTCGGCCGGCCCCGGTGCCGCGGATCCGTCGTAGCTGACCGGCGCCTCCCGGAACGGAAACGTCAGGTGCAGGTGTCCGCAGCCGCGCCCGGCGTCGTGCCCGAACCCCAGCCCGGTCATGCCGAGGGCGGTGGTCTCGTCGGCGACCAGGGCGACGCCGCCCTCGCCGGTCCAGCCGAACACCGCCGGGGTGGCCGCCCGGTCGGCCCGGAACTCCCAGTGGTCGCTCACCATGCCGGCGTGGTCGGTGCCGTCGACCGCGAACCGGGGATACACCCGCAGGCAGTCCGCCGGCCGGTTCTCGCCGTAGAACGCGCCGGGCAGCAACCACCACGGCGGTTCGGGGTCGGCGGAGAGGTCGACCCGGTACCGGATTCCCGCGTCCACCACCGCGTCGCCCCGGTACTCGACGGTCAGCCGGACGTCGCGCCGCCCGGTGGCCGACGGCGGCGCCCAGTCGAGGGTGGCCGTGAACGGCCCGTCGGCGGCCGGTTCGGTCCGACCGTCGGCCCAGAGGACGTCGACCGTTCCGGGCGCCGAGCCGACCGTCTGACCGGCCGCGTTGCGCAGTGGCGTGGGGGCTGCGACCGCAGCGGGCAGGGAGCCGGTCACCGTGACGTGCACATCCTTCGCGCTCTGGGATCGATACCACTATTGAGCCGCCAAGATAGCGGAAGTACCCCTACAGGGCCAGGTATCGGCCGGACAGAACGCATTGACACAAGCAAAAAGCGTGTGGTTGCGTCTGTGGATTCGTTCCCACAAGCGGCCCGGCCGCTCACTCCCCCGGGAGCTTCCCGATGCATCGCTCTCTGTCCAACCTGACCCAACGGATCGACCGGGTTCTGCTCGAACGCTTGATCCCCGCGATCCACCGCGACGTCGAGCCCGTGACCGTCGAGGCGGCCCACCTGCCCGGCGAGCCGGTGCCCGCCGACGTCGGGCTGGCGCTGCCCTACGCGCCGTTCGCCGTGGGCCAGTTCTGGGGTCCCGCCTGGAGCACCACCTGGTTCCGGTTCACCGGCGAGGTGCCCGAGCGGATGCGCGGCGGGCGGGTCGAACTGATCGTCGATCTCGGCTTCGAACGGGCCGGGCCCGGCTTCCGCTCGGAGGGCCTCGCGTACACGGCGGACGGCACTCCGATCAAGGGCATCGAGCCGCGCACGGCGTACGTGCCGGTGGCGCGGGAGGCGGGCGGCGGCGAGCGCGTCGAGGTGTACGTCGAGGCCGCGGCGAACCCGCGCTTCGACGGCACCGTCACGCAGCTCGGGGACCGGGAGACCGCCCCCGACACGCCGCTCTACCGGCTCGACCGGGCGGAACTGGCGCTGCGGGACGAGGAGGTGTACGCGCTCGTCCTGGACGTGCAGGTGCTGCACCAGCTCGCCCTGGAGCTGGCCGTGACCGACCCGCGGCACCACGAGATCCGTCGCGCCCTGGAGCTGATGCTCGACGAGCTGGACCTCGGCGACCTCACCGGCAGCGCACCCGCCGCCCGCAAACGGCTGGCCGGCGTCCTCGCCTCCCCGGCGGCGCCGAGCGCCCACCGGGTCACCGCCGTCGGCCACGCGCACATCGACTCGGCCTGGCTCTGGCCGGTACGCGAGACGATCCGCAAGTGCTCGCGCACCTTCTCGAACGTCGTGGCGCTCGCCGACGAGTACCCCGAACTCGTCTTCGCCTGCTCCTCCGCCCAGCAGTACGCCTGGCTGCGCGAGCACCACCCGCAGGTGTACCGCCGCGTGGCGGAGAAGGTGGCCAGCGGGCAGTTCCTGCCGGTCGGCGGCATGTGGGTGGAGTCCGACACCAACATGCCGGGCGGCGAGGCCCTGGTGCGCCAGTTCACCCAGGGCAAGCGGTTCTTCGCCGCCGAGTTCGGCATCGAACCACGCGAGGTCTGGCTGCCGGACTCGTTCGGCTACTCCGGGTCCCTGCCGCAGCTCGCCCGCCTCGCCGGCTTCCGCTGGTTCCTCAGCCAGAAGATGTCCTGGAACCAGACCAACCGCTTCCCGCACCACACCTTCTGGTGGGAGGGCATCGACGGGAGCCGGGTCTTCACCCACTTCCCGCCGGCCGAGACGTACAGCTCGGAGCTGAGCGGGCGCGAGCTGGCGTTCGGGGTGGCCAACTTCACCGAGCACGGGCGCTCCACCGTGTCGCTGCTGCCGTTCGGCTACGGCAACGGCGGCGGCGGGCCCACCCGGGAGATGCTGGAGATCGCCCGCCGGGTCGCCGACCTCGAAGGCTCGCCCCGGCTGGCCATCCGCACCCCGGCCGAGTTCTTCGCCGAGGCGGAGCACGAGTATCCGGACGCGCCCGTGTGGAACGGCGAGATGTACCTCGAATACCACCGGGGCACGTACACCAGCCAGTCGGCGATGAAGCGCGGCAACCGGCACACCGAGCACCTGCTGCGCGAGGCCGAGCTGTGGTGCGCCACCGCCGCGTCGCGGACCGGCCACGAGTACCCGTACGACGAGTTGGACGCCGTCTGGCAGGAGACCCTGCTGCTCCAGTTCCACGACATCCTGCCGGGCAGCTCGATCGCCTGGGTGCACCGCGAGGCCCGGCAGACGTACGCGAGACTGGCCGACCGGCTGGAGACGCTGATCGACGCGGCGCTCGCGGCGCTCACCGGCCCGGGGTCGGTGCCGCTGGTCGCCAACGCCGCGCCGCACACGCGGCCCGGCGTGCCGGCGCTCGGAATCGCGACGACCCCCGCGGACGGCACCGGGCCCGACGCCGGCGCCTCGGCGGTGTCGGTGCGGACGGGCCCGGACGGCACCGTGCTGGACAACGGCCTGCTCCGGGTGCGCATCGCCACCGACGGGACCGTCGCGGCCATCCGCGACCTGGTGGCCGACCGGGAGGTGCTGCCGGCCGGCACCTCGGCCAACGTCCTGCAACTGCACCCGGACCTGCCGAACAAGTTCGACGCCTGGGACGTCGACGAGTTCTACCGCAACCGGCGCCACGACCTCACCGAGGTCACCGAGCTGACGGTGCAGGCCGACGATCCCCGGTGCGTGCGCGTCCGGATCAGCCGCAACGACCGGAACTCCGCGTACGTGCAGACGGTGTCCCTCGCCGCCGGGGAGCGCGTGCTGCGGTTCGAGACCGAGGTGGACTGGCACGAGCGGGAGACCTTCCTCAAGGTGGCCTTCCCCGTCGACGTCCAGGCCACGCACTCCAGCTCGGAGATCCAGTTCGGCCACCTCCAGCGGCCCACCCACACCAACACCTCGTGGGACGCGGCGCGCTTCGAGATCTGCGCGCACCGGTGGCTGCACGTCGGCGAACCGGGATACGGCGTGGCGCTGGTCAACGACGGCACGTACGGCTACGACGTGACGCGCCGGCCGCCCGGCGACGCGCAGGGCGCGCAGCCGACCACCGTACGGCTGTCCCTGCTCCGCGGCCCCCGCTACCCCGACCCGGACACCGACCGGGGCGCGCACCGCTTCGGCTACGCGCTGGTCTGCGGGGCGGAGATCGAGGACGCGGTACGCGAGGGCTACCGGGCCAACCTGCCGGTCCGCCGCCGCACCGGTGGGCACGCGGTGGACCCGCTGATCGAGGTCAGCGACCCGGCCGTCGTGGTGGAGGCGGTGAAGCTGGCCGACGACCGCTCCGGCGACGTGATCGTCCGGGTGTACGAGTCGCTCGGCGGACGCGCCCGTGCCCGCCTGAGCGCCTCGTTCGGCCTCGCCGGGGCCCGGGTGGTCGACCTGCTGGAGCGGGCGGACGAATCGGTCGCCGCGCTGGCCCCGGTCACGGTCGAGGGCGACGCCGTCGACCTCGCCCTGACGCCGTTCCAGGTGGTGACGCTCCGGCTGACGCCGGCGCGGGACTGAGAGAGCGTGGTGACACCCGGGCGTGGTCTTCGCTTGGTCCGTCAGCGAAGACCACGCCCGGGTCGCCGGGGTCAGGACGGCGGGTCGGCGCGGCGCAGCGTCACGTCGGCGATCCCGTGGCCGGCGACGGTCACCGGACCGCCGCCGGTCACCCCCGGGCCGGCCCACTCGACGGTGGCCGCCACCGGTTCGGCGCCGATGTTGCGCAGCCGTACCCGCACCGCCTGATCGCCGGCCGGCCGGACCTCGGCGAGCAGGCGGTCCGCCGGTTCCACCCGGAGCCCGCTGCCGCCCGTCACGCCGACCGGCCCCGCGTACCGCCGCGCCTGCAACGGTTCCAGCAGGTTCCGGCCGTACACCCGGACCTGCTCGCGGGTCACCGGGCCGGAGCGCGCGGCGAACCGGTACCGGTACCGCCGGGTGCCGTCCTGGCTCGCCTGGAAGTTGGTGAAGTGCAGGTTGTTCATCAGCCAGCTGTTCACCTGTCCACCGGCCACCGCGAGGGTCCGCGCCCACCGCCCGGTGTGGAAGCCGCCCACCTGCACGAGCGGCGCGTCGAAGCTGCCCCACAGGATGCCGTGGTCACGGTTGGTCACACCGACCGCGTGCTGGACCGAATGCCAGTCCCTGCTGGTGTCCGGGAGCTGTTCCGTCCCGGCCGCGTACACCGCGCCGGCGGTCTCCAGCAGGAACTCCGGGTCGGGCACCGCGAACGGGAACGCCACGAAGATGCTCTCCGGTTCCAGCCGCGCGGGCTTGACCAGGTGCACGTCGAGGTCCACGACGTCGGCGTCGCGGTAGAGCGTGAGCGCCACGGTGGCCGCCGGGAGATCCGCCGGGGTGACCCGCCACGTGATGGTGGCCAGCTCGGCCGACTCGGTGATCGCCGGTTCGTCCTCGCCCCGGGCGACCAGCCGCTCGAAGTCCGGTCCCGGGAAGTCCGGATGGAAGTCCTTGGGCGAGCGCACCACCATCGGATGGTCGCAGCCGGTGGGGATCCTCTCGACCACCACCGCGCCCAGCCCGTGCGGCACGGCGGGGTCCACCAGCTCCCGGCCGTCGCGCCGGTCGACCAGTGACACCACGCCGCCGCGCGCCGGATCGACCACCACCCGGTACGGCCCCTTGGCGATCTCCCGGCCGGTCCGCGCCGTCGACGCTCCGGGCGTCGGCAGCAGTGCCACACCGAAGGCCGGCGCCCGGGCGACCAGCCGCGCCCGGCGGGTGGTGTCCAGCTCGACCTCGACGGGCTCGGTCCGGTCCCGCTCGGTCGGGTTGACCACGAGGATCCCGTCGCCCGCGGCCGGCACGGGCGCCGCGCCGGCCGGGTCCGTGCCGCTCGCCGCGAGCCGGAACATCCCCTCGACGGCCAGGTCACGCGCGAGGTCGTACGCCTGGTACGCGAATCCGGCCTTGGCGTTCCAGTGCGAGTGGCTGAAGGTGGAGTGCGGCTTGGAGTACGTCTCCCAGGAGCCCCAGGTGTGCTCGCCGAACAGCAGCAGGTCCTCGTCCACCCTGGCCAGGTCGGCGACCACCTCGTGTTCGTCGCGCAGCCGGGTCGGCCCGCGCCGGTAGCCGAGCACGTGGGCGAGCGCCGGTTCGCCGTCCCCCCGGAGCAGGGTCAGCCCGAGACTCGTCTGGGCCGCCCGGGCGAACGACCGGGCCTCCCGGTAGACGGCCACCTCCCGGGCCGTGGACCCGTGACCGTGCGACCACCAGTCCGACCACTCGCCGCGGACGACCGGCACGTCCGCCCGGCTGGCCTGCGGCTCCAGCAGGTCGAGGGCCTCGTCGATGGTCGCCGTGCGCATCGGCGGGTTGCCCGGCACGGTGTTCCAGTGCCGCACCACGTCGAGGAACAGCGGCGTCGGCCAGCGGTTGTCGTTCGCCGCGTGGACCACCGCGACGTCGTACGGGTAGTCCGGGCGCGCCGCCAGCCGCTCGACGAAGGCCGCGATGTGGCGTTGGGCGGCGACCACGTCACCGTCGACGATCCCCCACTGCTCGCCGAAGCCGTAGTGCGTGGAGAGCCACACGAACACCCGCTGGCCGCTGGCCCCCTCCCACCAGAACCCGGTCGGCTGCTCGTACGGCGCCCGGCCGTGGTCGGGGTTGAGCGCCATCACGAGCCGGGACATCCCCGCCCGGCGCATCGCCTCGACGGTGCCCCAGGCGATCCCGTTGACGTCGCCGTGCTGCTGGGTACGCACCGGCAGTCCGGCGGCCCGGAACACCTGGAGCGCGTCGTACGCCGCCCCGAACTCCGCATCGGACGGCAGCTGGGTCATGTTGAGGTAGCCACCCGTCACGGCGACCCGGCCCTCGTGCACGAGCCGCCGCAGCTGCGCCGCCCCGGCTTCGCCGGTCTCGGCGAGGTGGCGCAGCACCGGCCGGGCCACCTCGAACGTCCAGCGGAACTGGGCCGGGCCGGGTTCCGGGTCCGCCTCGCAGAGCCGCAGCACCTCGGCGACGACGCGCCGGTGCTGGTCGTCCAGCAGGCGCGGGCTGTTGGTATAGCCCACGTCGTGGTGGGTATGTCCGACGAGCAGGATCTGGCTGATGGTCGGCACTCTGGCCCCCGATTGTGGCATCGTTGTCACACCGGATCCAACTCCACTTTGTCCCTCGTGGCAACCCCAGTTTGCCTCTGACCTGGGCCGACACTAAATGGAAATGTTCCCCACTTGTGTCCGGTGTCACGTTCGGCTACGGTCCCGCCTGGTACGGATTCCATGCTGACTTCAGCCTCTTGAGGGCCGGTCCCGCCGGCCCCGCACGCCGTCGAAGGGACCCAGATGAGGAAAAGGCGAGCTGCCTTCATAGCCGCAGGCGTCGCCGCCGCACTCGTCGCGACTGCCGCCTGTGGATCGTCCGAAGGCGACAGCGGCGGCGAGGCCGCGAACTTCGACGCCAAGCCCACCGGGACCTTGAGCGCCTGGGGGTTCAACAACGCCGACGACGTCGGCAAGGCCCGGATCGAGTACGCGGCCAAGCAGCTCGACGGCGTCAAGATCGAGATGGACCAGACGGGCTTCGACGCGCAGAAGTTCACCACCCGCCAGGCCAGCGGCAACGTCCCCGACGTGGTGCAGATGGACCGTGAACTGGTCCTCACCTACGCCGCCCAGGGCCTCATCCAGCCGCTCGACAAGTGCCTGGAGGTCAACAAGGTCACCAAGGACCGCTGGTACCCGGCGGTGGCCAACGACGTCACGTACAAGGGTCAGATGTGGGCGGTGCCGCAGTTCTACCAGCCGGCGGCGATCATCCTGAACAAGAAGGCCATGGACGCGGCGGGCGTGCAGGACGCCGACATCGACACGTCGAACCCCGACAAGCTGCTCACCGCCGTCGCGAAGATGTACAAGGCCAACGGCGGCGTGCCGACGACGCTCGGGTTCAACCCGCAGGCGACCGGTCAGATCAACCTCTGGCTCGTCGGCATGGGCGGCAAGCTGGCCGACGCCGACGGCAAGCCCGCCCTGGACGACCCGAACAACGTCGCCGCGCTCGAACTGCTCAAGAAGATCGTGGACGCGCAGGGCGGGTTCGCCAAGTACAAGAGCTTCACCGACTCGTTCGACATGTTCGGCGAGAAGAACCAGTTCGTCCAGAACCAGGTCGGGGCGGAGGTGGACGCCCAGTGGTACCCCAACGTCCTCTCGCCGTACAAGGACAAGATCAAGCTGGGCGCCGTGCCGTTCAAGGGCAAGGACGGCAACCCGGTCACCCAGGCCGGCGGCACCTCGTTCGTGATCCCCGCCCAGGCAAAGAACCCCTCGGCCGCCTGCAAGTGGGCGCTCGCGCTGACCGAGGAGGGCTCCTGGAACGCCGCCGCCGAGGCTCGGGCCAAGACGGTGGAGGAGAAGAAGTCCATCAACACCGGCCTGTTCACCGGGTCGCCGGTGTCCGACAAGGCCATCCGGGAGAAGTACGTCAAGCCCAGCGGTGACGCCGGCTTCGACCAGGTGATCAGCACGTACTACGAGGTCGCGGACGCCGGCAAGAGCGTGGGAGCGTCGCCGGCCGGCCAGCAGATCAAGCAGGAACTGCTGAACGCCGTCACCGCGGCCCTGCTCGGCAGCAAGCCCGCCCAGCAGGCGCTCGCCGACGCCCAGACGGCGTCGATGAACGCGTACAAGACCGTTACCGGCGGCTGACCGCCAGCAACGTACCTCGTGGGCGTGGCGGGTCCTCGCATGGCGCGGGAGCCCGCCACGCCGCATTGTGGAGATCTTGCGATCCACCCCGGGAATCTCCGGCACCCGGCACACCATGGAGGCGTTGGATGACAAGTACCACCGTCGCACCCTCCGGCGACGGCACTCGCGACAGCAGCAGGAAACGGCCGGGCCGGGGAAGGAAGTACAACCGCCGGGAGGCGCTGGCCGGCTACCTCTTCATCTCGCCGTGGATCATCGGCTTCCTCGTCTTCACCGCCGGATCGATGATCTACAGCCTGGTCATCTCGTTCAGCAAGTACAACCTGGCGACCAACGTCATCCGGCCGACCGGGACCAGCAACTACGAGGCGCTGCTGGAGAACCCGAAGGTCGCCAAGTCGCTGGCGAACACCCTGTTCTACGCCGTGCTGGCCGTACCCCTGGAGATCTGCTTCGCGCTGCTGCTGGCGGTGCTGCTCAACCGGGTGGGCCGCGGCGCCGGGTTCTTCCGCACGGTCTACTACCTGCCGAAGATGACCCCGGCGGTGGCCACGGCGTCGATCTTCTTCCTGCTGCTGAACGGCAACACCGGCGCCATCAACCAGGGCCTGCGCTTCATCGGCATCGAGGGCCCGCAGTGGCTGGTGGACCCGACGTGGGTCAAGCCGTCGATCGTGCTCATGGCCCTCTGGACGGTCAGCGGCACGATGGTCATCTTCCTGGCCGCGCTCAAGAACGTGCCGCGTGACCTGTACGAGGTCGCCTCGCTCGACGGGGCGGGCCCCGTCCGCCAGTTCTTCTCCATCACCCTGCCGATGATCTCCGGGGCGCTGTTCTTCAACGTCATCATCCTGACCATCGCGGCGTTCCAGATCTTCGACCAGGCTTACCTGCTGTTCTGGCGGGACCAGAACAACCCGGCGCCGGAGGCGTCGCTGTTCTACGCGGTCTACCTGTTCCAGGAGGCGTTCCGGCAGTTCAACTTCGGCTTCGCGGCGGCGATGGCCTGGCTGCTCTTCGTCATCCTGATGATCCTGACCTTCATCCAGGTCAAGGTCGGCAACCGCTTCGTGTACTACGAGGGAGAGCGGTCGTGACGACAATCGGCCCCAGCACGGCACCCACCGCAGCCCCCGTCCTGGCCCAGGCCGTGGACGCCGCGCCCTCCGGAGGGATACGGGAGCCCGGGCGCCGGCCGACGAGATGGACCGTCGGGCGGGTACTGCTCACCCTCCTGCTCGTCGGCTTCGCCGCGTTGTTCCTGTATCCCCTGGTCTGGCTGATCGCGGCCAGCCTCAAGCCGGCCAGCCAGGTGTTCGACAACTCGTTGATCCCGAAGACCTGGCGGTGGGACAACTACGTCCAGGTCTGGAGCGAGCTGCCGCTGCTGCACTGGGTGTTCAACAGCGTGTCGATCGCACTGCTCGCCGCGATAACGGTCGCCATCTCCAGCTCGATGGTGGCCTTCGGGTTCGCGTACTTCCGCTTCCCCGGCCGCAACCTGCTGTTCGGGCTGGTCCTGGGCACGATGATGCTGCCCGGCGCGGTCACGATGATCCCGATGTACCTGATCTGGAAGGAGACGGGTCTCCTCGGCACCTGGGTGCCGCTGTTCGGCGCCAACCTGTTCGGCTCGGCGTTCTACATCTTCCTGCAACGGCAGTTCTACCTGAGCCTGCCCCGGGAACTGTTCGAGGCGGCCCGCATCGACGGGTCCAACTACTGGCAGCTGTTCTGGAAGATCGCCATGCCGCTGTCCATCCCGTCGTTCGTCATCGTCTTCCTGTTCGAGTTCCAGGCGGCGTGGAACAACTTCCAGGGCGCGCTGATCTATCTCAACGGGGAGTCGATGGACGACTTCACCGCTCCCCTCGGCATCGCGTACGCCATGACGAAGTACAGCCCCACCGCCGGCGGGCAGGGCGACTACCAGTACGTCATGGTCGCCTCGCTGCTCGTCACGCTGCCCATGCTGCTGCTGTTCAGCTTCGGCCAGCGGTACTTCATCGAAGGCGTCGCTACCCAGGGCCGTAAGGGCTGACCTCCGAAACGCGGCTTTGGGCTCGGCGTGAAACCGGGCCCAAAGCCGCGCCTCCCCGCCGGGGTTAGATCGCCGCGAGCCGCTGAAGCAGAAGAAGCCCGAGGCGGCCCAGATCCTGGCGTGCCTTCGCGGCGTCTTGCTCCGCCGCAGCAGTCGATCACCGATGCGGGAACGGCGCTCAGCGCCGACTTGCAGGCTCGTCGGCCCCCAGCTACGCGCCGTCTAGACTCGCCCGGTTGCGGGCCGCCGCGCGCCACCACGACGATCCGCTGGTCGCCGAGGCGGCGGATCGCCTGTCGGACGTACGCCTCCTCGCGTGGATGCCCGATCGAGAGGCTTCATCGACCTCGTGACGGTCGACGCTGCGATGCCATCGCCAAGAGGCGGACTTGGGACGTCAGCATGGGCCTCAAGCCGATACGGTCGGCGAAATGACCTTTGTGGACGCCAGCGAGGGACTGCCCACGCTCGGCAAGCTCGAACTGCTCGACGTGCGGCAAGTCTGGAAGCACGAGGCGCACACCTTCACGCCGTGGTTGCTGGCGAACGCGGACGTGCTCGGCGAACTGCTCGGCATGGACCTGATGCTGTCGTCAGCCGAGCACCCCGCTTCGAGGCACCGCCACCTGGATCGGCGGTGGTTGCGGTGGCTGCGGATGCGATCGGCCAGGTGATTCAAGGTCCGGCTGGACAACGAGATCGTGGAGGGGTAGGACAGCACAGGCGAGACTCCCGATCGGGGCATCGGGCTTTGGTCGATTTGCTGTCTTACCTGGAGCCTCGCCCTCATCGATCTACGGCCCCCGTGTACTAGCCTGACCAGCAACATCAGGTTGAAAAAGGGCTCAGTGATGCTCAGGGGTACATGAGCGGACGCTGTCGTTGGTAGCGTTCGCGGACATGGAGTCGCGGTTGATTCACACAGGCGCCGCGGCGTTGCACGTGGGCGTGACGGGCCACGGCCCTGACGTCGTCGTCCTGAGCGGTGGTCCCGGTTGTGTGCAGTATTTGGAGCGAGACGAAATCGCGCCACGTAGCCACCGTGCCTGGTACCCCGAACCGCGTGGCGTTGGTCGCTCGGGCGGCGGCCCGCACACCATGGAACAGGCAATCACCGATCTTGAAGGCATCCGTGAAGCGGTCGGTGTAACCACCTGGACCGTGGTGGGACATTCCTGGGGTTGTGATCTCGCCGTACGCTATGCGGTTGAATGTCCGGAGGCGGTGGCCGCGGTGGTCGGAATCGCTGGTAGGGGCTTCCAGCGTGACCGCACGTGGTCCGAGGCGTACAAAGCCGGTAAGGCCACAGAGGCCGTTGTCGACATCGACTGGGTGCCCGAGGTACATACGGCTCTCAGCGATTCGTTCACCAACTGGATCCATCGACCCCATCTATGGAGCGGACTCGCCGCCTGCGACGTACCGATGCATCTCATCGCCGCCGGCGACGACATCCGCCCGCCATGGCCCCTGGCGCAGATCGCCGCGCTCGTTCCACGTGGGAGGTTCTCCACCGTGCCTGGCGTACCGCATGACTTCTGGTTCACCCACCCCGAGGTGTGGACCCAGACCATCACGAACGCTTGCGCCGCTTCGTGACGTCCACCCTTCTGCACGCTCACATCGGCATGGTCAAGTGGGCGCAGTGCGGCTGATCCTGATGCCTGGCGTGCCCCACCACCCGCGCGTGCGGTCTGACCGGCGCGCTCAGATGCTGTGTGCTGCGGCGTAGAGCACGTACCACAGCGCCGCGCTCAGGGCACCGCTGGGAACGGCTGCGGTAAGCAGAACATGCCAGGTGCGCCAGAGGCGGTGCGCCGTGGCCAGCCCGGCCAGGACGACGATCGGAAGCACGATCTTGATGAGTTCCCCGATCACCACGCCTCGGAAGAACTCTGCTTGGTACGGATCGGACACGGTCAACAGTTGCCAGGGCGGTGCCAACATCACGGCCTGCCAGCCTTCGCCGGAGAGAAGACCGCATACCGCCCCCGCGGCCAGTGCCGAGGTCGAGGCTTTGCCGACCCGCACGATATGGCCGAGCTTGCCGAGAATCGGTCCCGCGATGAGGGAGCCGGCCAGCCATAGCGCCGTCATGATGGCAACCGAGCGCAGCCCCAGCAGGTCGGCCGACGTGCCGTCCTCCAGGGTCCCCCCACTCCATCGGCGGCTCACCACCAATACAAGCAGGTAATAGAGCAGCGTGGCCAGCACCAGCAGCGCAGTTGCACCGCCAACCGCTCGTTTCGCCGTGGCAGCCGAACGGCCGGCCAGGAACGCCGCCAAGCCCCAGGCGAAGCCGCTGCTGGTCAACGCTTTCAGGATCTGACCTGCAACGCCCGCGACGGAGTCCGCCACGAACGCGAGCAGGCCGAGCGCGACGGCGGCAGTTGCGACCGCCGATGCATGGGTACGACGGGATCCCCCAACAGCAACGCCGGTTACGCCGACCTCCACCGAAGGGGCGCCGACCCTATCAAGATCCGGCATTGCCGCGGATCCTCCCGGAACCGGAGATAAAGCACCCTCATGCAGGCTACTTGTTCGTTCGATGGTGTGTGCCTCCCGCCCTCGGGCGGGAGGCGCATCTCAGGAGCTCGCCGGAGGTGATGCTGCGGGAAGGCAACCTGCGTGGGTACGGTCATCGGGTGGCGTACGACGCCTTGGCCGAGAGCATGCGGCTGATCGCCGACGGGCTGCCGGATCAACCGGTGCGGCTGAGCCGTCGCCGTCGGTTCGCGCCGGTCGCGGTCGACGTGGACGGGGACGTCGCCGCCACGCGCTTCCTGCGCCGCGGCACCGGCTGTTTCTGGGACGAGATCCACCTACTGGTCCAGAACGGCAACGGTGGCTGGCGGAGGCTGGGCGGCGGCGGGTCATCGCGCGGCTACGAGGGCCGCACCGCAGAGTCGTTCGAACGGGCCCGGGACGACCTCGCGTCGCACCAGGTGTTGGTGAACGGCGGCACCGCCGTCTGGCGCGACTCCGACCGTCTACTGCCCTGGACTGAGCGCTGGGTGCGCGCCGCGGCGGTGCTTGTCGGCGGTGGGATCGCACAGCTCGTCGTCGGTGGCCGCCGCCTGCCCATCCGATATCACGGTCACCTGGTCGTGGTCTGGGGCTCCCCCCGGCCGCCCTCGGTGACCGCGCGCGACGCCGCCGGCCGCACGGTCGTCACGGCAACTCTTCCGGATGATCGGTAGGGAAACGGGCACGGTTCCAGAATGCGCACCCTGGGCACGAGCGTGCTGCGGGAACGTCACTCGAGCTGTTTGAGCGCGTCAAGGATGAGTTGCGCGTCCGGGAAGGCCGGGTTCGGGCCGTTGAGCAGGTGTCCCCGGTGGGGTAGGCGCAGGTCGAAGAACGCGAGCGGTACGCCTGCTGGATCCGCACCGCCCGGGCCGCGTCGAGGGTGCCGATCCAGCCGGCGAGGTCCTCGTCGCTCATCCCGATGGTCCTCGCCAGTTGCGGGATCAGCCACTGGTGTCGCAGTACGACGAGTGGGCCGCGCCATCGGCCTACGACGCGGATTTCGGCCGTGGGTCAGCCCCCATGCCGGCTCAGGGGACCCCTGAGCCGGCGTGTCGTCCGGTACCTGAACCGCATCGTTGCGGCGGTCATCGGCGAGCGAGGCGATGACGTACCGGACGCGCCCGGCTGGCTCGGGACCGTTTCCGGCGCGCAGTGCCGGTCAGCCCCACCAGGTGAGCATGAGTCGCATTGGCTGCTGCCGGGACCAGGAGAAGACGTAGGGGTACCGAGTGCCGGTGAACCTGTTCGGCAGGGCCACGGCATCCCCGCAGCTGGGGTCGAGTCCGGCGGCGTCGGTGCCGGAATCGTGACCAGCGATGCCTGTCGGCTACAACGTGTGGGGCATTCTCGGCAGCGGTGGAGCCGCGGTCTCCGTCGGCTCCCGCGCCGTCACCCGGCGGCGAGTTCGGCGAACCAGCGCCGGCCCGCCGTGAACATGTCCCGAACCATCAGCCCGGACGCTCCGGCGGCGACGTGCACGGCGACGGTGTCCAGTCGCGCCCACCGGAACGTCCCGCTGCGCCGCAGTTCGCCGTCGGGTGAGCGGGACCCCACCCGGGCGTACCCGCACCAGAGGCCGGGGCCGGGAGGTTCGAGTTCGACGACGACGGTCCCTCGGGCATGGACCAACTCCCGGCACCGGGCGAGCAGCGCGACCGGATCGCCGCCGATGCCGATGTTGCCGTCCATCAGCAGGACGTGAGCCCACCGTCCCTCGGCGGGCAGGGGCGTGAAGACGTCCCGGCGGACGGCGACCGCCCCACGTGCCCGGGTGAGCCGTACCGCGCGCGCGGAGACGTCGACGCCGACCGCGGCGTGCCCGGCCCGGCTGAGCGCGAGGGTGAGCCGGCCGGGTCCGCAGCCGACGTCCAGCGCCGGACCGGCGCACCGGGCGACGACGTCCGCCAGCGCCGGCTCGGCCGGGCCCTGCCAACGGTGCACGGGCAGCGGATCGCACCGGCCGTCGCTGTGCTCGAGCCAGTGCCCGCCGGGCCGCGCCGCGAGGGCGGCGGCGAAGACGTCGCCGCCGGTTGCGGCGCCCTCGTCCCGGCGGTCGCCCGGCCCGTCGGCCGAACCGGTACCTGCTTCCAGGTCGCACGGCCCGGCCGCCTGCCCGGCAGCGCGCACCGTCACGGGTGGCCGCCGGGAACAAGGGTGCGGCGGAGTGCCGCGACCTGGCGGGAGAACCGGCTTCCCGTGGCCTCGGCGGCCACCGCCAGGGCGTCCGTCCAGACGTCGACGTCGCGCAGGACGGGCAGGGGCGCGACCCGCAGCCCTCGCCCGATGAGCGCCGCCCAGGTGTGTCGCGCGGTCTCCGGGGTGGACATCGGCACGTCGCGGAGGGCAACGGCGTGCCGGGGGTCGTGAAGCCCGAGCGCCCACCAACCGCCGTCGACGGCGCGGCCGAGAACCGCGTCGGTCGACGCGAGCCGGCGGATCGCGGCGCGCAGCCGCGCCGGGGTCAGCTGCGGGGTGTCCATGCCGACCTGCACCACCTCATGCCCTGGAAAGGACTCCGCGACGTCCGCGTACGCGTTGGCGAGCCGCTCGCCGAGCCCGCCGCCCCGCTGCGGCAGGACGGACCAGCCGACCAGGGCGGCCGAAAGCTCGTCGCCGGCCTCGGCATCCTCGATGCGTCCCGACAACGCCAGCACGGCCGTCACGCCGGGCGTCGCGCGCGCGGCGTCGATGGTGTCCAGCAGGGCAGCGGCGGCGAGCCGCGCCGCCTGCCCCGGGGTGGCCGGTGGGCCGAGCCGGGTCTTCACCGCGCCCGGCACCGGTGCCTTGGCCATCACCAGCAGCACAGTCATCGCGACCGTCCCACGCCGCGCAGCACCCCGGCGAAGTCGCGGGTGGCGCGCAGGGTCCCGCGGACCGAGCCGGACACCTTGGAGCGGGTGCCGGCGGCCCGCGGGGCGTAGCTGACGTCCAGCTCGTGGATCCGCCAGCCGGCGGCGGCGGCCCGGATCAACAGTTCGAGCGGGTAGCCGAAGGCCCGGTCGGTGACGCCGAGCGCGAGCAGCGCGTCGCGGCGGGCCACCCGGATCGGGCTGAGGTCGCGCAGCGGCACGCCCCGCTGCCGCAGCAACGCCGCGATCAGGGCGGTACCGGCGCGGGCGTGCCACGGCCACACCCCGGCGGCGACCGGCCGCCGCCGCCCCACGGTCAGGTCGGCGGCGCCGTCGGCCACCAGGGCGACCAGGGCGGGCAGTTCGGTGGGGTCGAAGGAGCCGTCGGCATCCAGCACACACACCAGGTCCGCCTCGGCCGCCTCCAGCCCGGTGTGCACGGCGGCACCGTAGCCGCGGCGCGGCTCGTGCACCACCCGGGCTCCGTACCGGGCGGCCACCTCGGGCGAGCCGTCCCGGGAGCCGTTGTCCACCACGATCGCCCGGTATCCGGGCGGCAGCGCGGTGAGCACACCCGGCAGGGCCCCGGCCTCGTCCAGGCACGGCAGCACCACGTCGATCAGCGTCGGCATACCGTCGACGCTAGGACGCCGCCCGGGCCCAGGTAGGCGGATCGGGCCATACTCGTTTTTTGGCACCCAGTCGGTCGTTAACGGACAGTTACCTTCGGCTGTTCGGCTGACATCTGGCGGCCTCAGGCCGTACCGTCCGGTCGACATGGGAACGACCACCGCGCCGCCGGACACCCCCGGTCGGACGTCAACCCGCCGGCGGCACCTCGACCTGGCCGTGCTGGGCGTCGAGGTGGCCCTGGTCGCCGTCGCCACGACGGTCGGCGCGGTCCTCAATGCCCGCGGTGTGGGTCTGCACGCGGACGCCGCCCCGCTGTACGCCACCTGGCAACCGCGCGCCGGCTGGGGCACGCCCGCGGCCGTGCTGGTGGCGGCCGGCGTGATCGGTCTCGGTGTGCGCTGGGCCCGGACCGCCCGCTGGGTCCCGCTGCTCGGCGCGGCCTGGCTGGCGTCGACGGCGTGGACGCTGTCGCTGGCGCTGGTGGACGGCTGGTCGGCCGGGCTCACCGAACGGCTCACTCCGCAGGCGGAGTACCTGCACGAGGTGCCCGGGACCACCGACATCCCGGCGATGCTGGCTGGCTTCACCGGCCGGATCCTCGACTTCCAGCCCGACTCGTGGTCCACCCACACCGCGGGTCACCCGCCCGGGGCGCTGCTGGTCTTCGTCGGACTGGACCGGATCGGGCTGGGCGGCGGCACCGCCGCCGCGCTGGCGTGCGTACTGGTCGGCGCGACCGTCACCGTCTCGGTGCCGGTGACGCTGCGGGCGCTCGGCGCCAGCGGGGCCGCCCGCGCCGTCCTGCCGTTCCTGGTGCTGCTGCCGGGCGCGGTCTGGGTGGGCGCCTCCGCAGACGGCATCTTCGCCGGCGTGGTCGCCGCCGGTCTGGCCCTGCTGGCGGTACGCGGTCGGGTGGCACCCGCCGTCGGCGGGCTGCTGCTGGGCTTCGCGCTGCACCTGTCGTACGGCTTCGTCCTGGTCGGCCTGCTGGCGTTGGCCGTGCTGGTCCTGCGGCCGGCGGACCGGATCGCCACGCTCTGCGCCGGCCTCGCGGGCGTCGCGGCGGTGGTGGCCGCGTTCGGGCTCGCCGGCTTCTGGTGGTGGGACGGCTATCAGCGGGTGGTGGAACGTTACTACCAGGGCTGGGCGGCCGACCGCCCGTACGGCTACTGGGTGTGGGCGAACCTGGCGGCGCTGGTGCTCTCCGCCGGCCCGGTGCTCGGGCCTGCGCTGTGCCGCGCGGTGGCGGCCGCTGTCGCGGCGGCACGGTCCGTGCCGACCGTTCCGCGCGGGCCGGCCCGCCGCCGGTTCGCCGTGCCGGCCGTGGCCGGGCGGGTCGGCGGGCCCACGGTGCTGCTGCCGGTGGCCGCGGCAGTGGTGGTGCTCGCGGCAGACGTGTCCGGGCTGAGCAAGGCGGAAGTGGAACGGATCTGGCTGCCGTTCGTCGGCTGGCTGCTGATCGCCGCCGCCCACCTGCCCCCGGCCACGCGCCGTTGGTGGCTGGCCGGGCAGGCCGCGACCGCGCTCGCGGTCAGCCACCTCGTTTGGACGGTCTCCTGAAGCGCACTGGCGATCGCTCAGGCCGGCAGCGCCGCCGGCTCACGCAGCGGATCGGTCGCGAAGGCCGCGACCCCCTGGGCGAACGTGACCCGCGCGGTGTAGCCGAGCAACTCGGCCGCCCGGGCGGGGTCGGCGACCACGTGCCGCACGTCGGCCGACCGGGCGCCGCCGACGACCAGCGGCGCCGGCCCGCCCATCGCCGTGGCGAGGGTGGCAGCAAGCTCGCCGACGGTACGCGGCTCACCGGAACAGATGTTGACCGGCACCAGGTCCCCCGGCGGGGGTGTGCCCAGCGCGAGCAGGTTGGCCCGCGCCACGTCGGTGACGTGCACGAAGTCCCGGCGCTGCCGGCCGTCCTCCAGCACCCTGGGCGGCCGGCCGTCGACCAACGCGGACCGGAAGATCGAGGCCACCCCGGCGTACGGGGTGTCGCGGGGCATCCGGGGACCGTAGACGTTGTGGTAGCGCAACGCCCACACACCACCACCGGTCTGCCGCGCCCAGGCACCGGCCAGGTGCTCCTGGGCCAGTTTGCTGGCGGCGTACGTGCTGCGTGGTTCCAGCGGGGCGTCCTCCGGGACCAGCATCGGGGTGAGGACGGCGGCGCAGCGCGGACACGTCGGGTCGTACCGGCCGGCTGCCAGGTCGGCGGGGCGGCGGGCGGCGGGACGGACGACCCCGTGCCGGGCGCACTCGTAGCGCCCCTCTCCGTAGACGACCATCGAGCTGGCCAGCACCAGGTGGGTCACGCCGGCCCGGTGCATGGCGGCGAGCAGCACCGCCGTGCCGTAGTCGTTGTGACTGGCGTACGCCGGAGCGTCCGACGGGTCCAGCCCGTGGCCGACCATCGCCGCCTGGTGGCAGACCGCGTCGACCCCGCGAAGGAGCCGGTCGAGCAGCTCGGGGTCGCGGACGTCACCGACAACGGGATGGTGCCGCCGGGACCATTCGGGCAGCTCTCCCCCGTGTGCCTGGGGCAACAGCGCGTCCAGCGCCACCACCTCGTGCCCCTCGGCGGCGAGCAGGTCGACGACCTGCGACCCGATGAAGCCGGCGGCGCCGGTGACCAGTACCCGCATGCCGGTCAGCGTAGGTCGGCGGACGGCGGTGGCGGGCCAGGTCACGGCGGACGTAAGAAGCTTGAAACATCACCCCACCCGGAGTCCCTCCGGGGTTCATGAACTGCCGGAATCCCACAACCGCACCCCTGCGTCCCGCACCGCCTCTACCCTGCGGTCAGTGGGCCCGCGCGGGTGTCACCGGCGCCGCGGCCCGCCATGCCTGGCGCGGGCGGCTCCGCCGACCTGACGTGTTCCCGCGGCTTCCAGAGGGGACCGCGGCCGGGAGGAGATCCCGTCGACAGCCGTTGAGGAGGATCGGTGGGCACCGACAGCACCGCCCCCGACAGGAACCCTTCCGGCCGGCCGACGCGGGCCGGGACCGCACCGCGTCCGGCGCCCGGCTTCCCTCGGCGGTGGTGGCGCTTCCTGGCAGCGCATCCCCCGCCCGGCGTCGCAAGGATCGCCGGCCGGTGGCGCAGTCCGCTGCGCGGCCCCTGGCTCACCGCCGTCTTCGGGATGGTCCTGCTCGCCACGCTGCCGCTGGTGATCATCACCGGGTTGCTCGACTACCTCGCCTACGGCCCACAGTTCGGCCAGGCGTTGCCTCGCGACGTCGGGTGGCTGCGGCTGCCGCAGTTCGACTGGCCGACCCGCCCGCCCTGGTTGTTCCGCCTCACCCAGGGGCTGCACGTGACGCTCGGGATCGTCCTGATCCCGGTGGTGCTGGCGAAACTCTGGTCGGTGATCCCGAAGCTGTTCGACTGGCCGCCGGCCCGCTCGGTGGCGCAGGTGTTGGAGCGGCTGTCCCTGCTCCTGCTGGTCGGCGGCATCCTGTTCCAGATCGCCACGGGGCTGCTGGACATCCAGTACGCGTACCTGTTCGGGTTCGACTTCTACACCGCCCACTACTTCGGCGCCTGGGTGTTCACCGCCGCCCTGGTCGCGCACGTGGCGCTCAAGCTGCCCCGGATGCTCTCCGCGCTGCGGTCGGGCCCCCCGCGCGCCGTGCTGACCGCCCCGCGCGCCGCCACCCGACCCGAGCCGCCGGACCCGGACGGCCTGGTGGCCAGCCACCCCGGGCCGGCTACCGTCAGCCGACGCGGGGCTCTCGCCCTGGTCGGCGGCCTGTCCCTGCTGCTGGGGGCGCTCACCGTCGGGCAGAGCCTCGACGGGGTGTGGCGGCGTACCGCCCTGCTGCTGCCCCGGGGCCGGCAGCCGGGCGAGGGACCGAACGGTTTCCCGGTCAACCGCACCGCCGCCGCGGCCGGCGTCGGGGCCGCCGACACCGGGCCGGGCTGGCGGGTGACGCTACGCGCCGGCGAGCGGGTGGTCGCCCTCGACCGCGCCGCGTTGCTCGCCATGGCCCAGCACACCGCCCGGCTGCCGATCGCCTGCGTCGAGGGGTGGTCGACGTTGCAGACCTGGACCGGCGTACGGCTGAGCGACCTCGCCGCCCTCGTCGGGGCGGGCACACCCGACTCCGCCCACGTCCGCTCCCTGGAGAATGCGGGACTCTTCAACCAGGCGACCCTGCAGGCCAACCAGGTGCTCGACCCCGACTCCCTGCTCGCCCTGGGCGTCAACGGCGCCGACCTCTCCCTCGACCACGGCTACCCGGCCCGGATCATCGTGCCCGCCCTGCCCGGTGTGCACTGCACGAAGTGGGTCGGCGAGATCGAGTTCCGGACGCGTACCGATGGCTGAGGTGCGGGCCCGGTTCCGGGCCGCGTACGGCGCCGGTGCGCGGCACCTGCTCCTGCTCGCCGGTTGCTTCGCCGTCACCGGATGGGTGGTCCTCCGGGTCGCCGGCGAGCCGGGGTCCGGTCCTCTGCTCCTCTGGTTCGTAAGCGCGGTGATCGCCCACGACCTGGTCCTGTTCCCGGTCTACGCGCTGGCCGACCGAGGCCTGCGGCGGGCCCTGCGGAGCCGGTCGGCGATGCCGGCGTCCGGGCCGTCGCTGCTGAACCACCTCCGCGTGCCGGCCCTGGCCGCCGGGCTGTTGTTCCTCGTCTACCTCCCCGGCATCCTCAGGCAGGGCCGGGAGACCTATGCCGCCGCGACCGGTCAGGACCAGCAGCCCTTCCTGGCCCGCTGGCTGCTGCTCAGCGCCACCCTGTTCCTGGCCAGCGGCATCCTCTACGCGCTCCGGCGGGCGGCGCGGTCGCGTGCCGCGCCGGGAAGCGGGGAGCGGCCACTGCCCGTCGCCGATTGATCGGCTTGGCCTGTGGCTCGACGGAATCACGCTGCCCGCCATGCGGCACCTGGTACGCAAGATGGCGAGGCCATCTGCTTACACCCACCTGACACACAGTGCCCGTGCCACCGAAGAGTTGCCTCTGCAACTCGGCGACGCCGGCATGTTCCACGCCCACGCTGGAGCTGAGCGAGACACCGCCACCACCAGCGAGGTTGACGCGGAAGTGGAAGACGACCCGTGGACGGGCTCAGTCACATAACAGTTCTGTCACGCCATGCTGGGCCGTGCCGATAAATGCAGAATTCGGGGCAGCTCGACAGTGGACGCACCGCGATACCGGCCCGCGCGGGATCGCTCCCTCCCTTGGCGTCAAGCATGTGACCAGCGTCGTGACCACAATCCGTCAAGTGCCCAGGCTGCCGCTCAATGCCTACAGAACACCTGGCCTATTGACATTAATCAACATCACGAAAGACGCGTTGATGCCCTGTAATCACAATCGCAGAGGGCATGAGGAAGGGCCGGCTACCCCCATCCGTGTTCAAAGCGCACGTCCCCTGACGCAGCCCTGCCGGCTCCGTCTGGCGATCGTGGACGGTCCCCACACGCACGGGCCCCTTTCCAGCTCCCACCGGTGTCGAAGCACGCCCCGTGGCCGGTGCCCCACCGCGTCGTTACACCATCAGGCGGCCAGACAGCAGGACGGCGCCCGGACGGCACGCCCATCCGATGGCCTCGGCCGAGTTGTCGGCGGCACCGTCCGCCTCGACGGCCATGTCGACGGCGACTGTGGCGCTGCGTACGCGCGACTCGGGGCCGGCGGGGAGTGGGACCAGCGAGTGGGACATACGCACTACGGTGGGCGACACCTTCCAATGCAGCGTGAATTTCTTGTGTCCGTACTGTTCGTCAATCAGGCTCGCGGCACAGCGCAGGGCGTCCTCGGTGGGCGGGCCTTCCTCACCGTCCGGCGAGAGAAACCGCACCGCGAAGTGCCGGTCGCCTTTGTGCGACAGCACGACAACCCCCGCGAGCCAGAGTCGCCCGGCTCCCCGGAGCGCCTCCCGGGCTACCCGATTCCAGTCCACCGTGCTCGGGTTTTCGGCGGCGTTGGCGACCAGGAAGCAGGAGATGGTACCCGAAACGAGGCTTATGACCAACGCCTGGGTTGTGGAACGCCCGTCGGTCTTTCCGATTTGCCCGGTCGGTTCTCTGTCCGAGTTGACAGCGTCGTCGACCGCCACAAGATGAGGTGCGATCATCGTCACGCCTGCCGGATCGCGGTTTCCAGAATGGACAACCCCTGTTCGAGGTGCTCCTCCTCGATGGTCAACGGGGGCATGAGTTTGATGACCTCGTCGCCACGCCCGCAAAGCTCGACGATCAAGCCTTCGGTGAAACACCGCTGTTGAATTTTCTCCGCACGGTCGGCCCCACCGGAACGATTTACGTCGATGCCGAGGATCATCCCCCTCCCCCGCGTGACGATGTACGGGTCGATGCCACGCAGCCTTTCGGCGAAGGCGGATATTCGCGCTGACAGGCCCCCCAGGCGCTGCAGGAAGGACGAGTCCTGCCAGACCGCGAGGGCTGCGGCACCGGCGACGAAAGCCAGTTGGTTGCCACGAAAGGTCCCAGTATGTTCGCCTGACTTCCAGACGTCGAGATCCGGCTTGATGAGGTTCAACGACATGGGTAAGCCGGCGCCCCCGATGGATTTCGACAGCGTCACCATGTCCGGCTCGACGCCGGCGTGTTCGAATCCGAAGAACGTCCCCGTACGGCCGCAGCCAGTCTGGATCTCGTCGCACACCAGCAGGACACCACGCTCCTGAGTGAAGCGACGAAGGGCACGCAACCAGTCAGCCGTCGCCGGATACACGCCAGACTCGATCTGCGTGGACTCCACGATGACCGCAGCAGGCAGATCCGCTCCAGACGACGGGTCGTCGAGCAGGCGTTCGAGATAGGCGATCGAGTCGAATCGACCTCCGGGCCCGTCTTCGTACGGCACGAAGATCACGTCCTGGAGGCGAACAGACGCGGCAGCCCGGGCCCGGCGGTTGCCCGTGACTGCGAGCGATCCGCAGGACATTCCGTGGAACCCACCGGTGAACGACACAACGAGCTGCCTGCCGGTCGCCTTCCGGGCGAGCTTCAGGGCCGCCTCCACCGCATCCGTGCCCGTCGGGCCGCAGAACTGGAGCCGGTACGTCAGGCTTCGGGGCCGCAGGATGGTCCGGTTGAAGGTCTCGATGAAGGTGCGCTTGGCGCTCGTGTACATGTCCAGCCCGTGCAAGATTCCGTCGTCGCGCAGATAGGACTGCATCGCGTCCAGGACCCAGTCCGGGTTGTGACCGTAGTTCAGGGCGCCGGCCCCGCAGAAGAAGTCCAGGTATTGCCGGCCGTCCTCGCTGGTCAGCCACGCTCCCTTGCCCCGGGTGAACACGGCTGGGAATTTCCGGCAGTACAGCCGCACCTCCGACTCGTGCTCATCGAATGCCAATACGTCGTTCGGGAAAACCGTCACTCTGCGCCTCCAGTCGCGATGCCAACATGTCGGTACCGGCACGACCAGGGCGCCAGCACGGACGGTGCACGTCAGGCCAGGACTCTCATTCGGTCATTCAGCGGTTTCGCCAAGGACGTCGCCAGACGAAAAAAGCCACTCCATGACGGCCATCGCGCTGGAGAGCTTCATCCGTGCCTGTGTCCATGCGATCGATCTCGGTCCGTCGAGCACCGACGACTCCACCTCCTCGCCCCGATGGGCAGGAAGGTCGTGCATGAAGACGCTGGATGGCCAGCGTCGCAGCAGTGCCGCGTCGACGTGGAACGGGCGGAATGCCTCCCGCCAGTGCGGATCCTGTTTGGCGGTGCCCGTGGTTTGCCACCGAGTGGTGTATACGACGTCGAAGTCACCCGTGACGTCGGCCAGGTCGTGAACCTCCTCGACACGCGCTCCGGTCGTCCATCCGCGCCGGCGGGCGGCTTCCAGATATCCGGGCGGCAGGCCGTACCCGGCGGGCGTGGCGAACGTGGTCCTGCTACCGGGTAGCCTGGCCAGGGCAAGGGCCAGGGCGGTTGCGGTGTTGTTGCCCTCTCCCACGTACAGCAGCCGCAGCCCGTCGAGCCTCCTGCCGGGGCCAGCGAGGAGCGCGAGCGTGGCGACGTCGCAGATGGCCTGGGTCGGATGTTCCTCCACAGCCATGGCGTTGACGACGCCGAGGGTTCCTACGCGGGACAGCTCGCGGAGCTGCGCCATGGGCCCGGCGGTGCGCGCCACCAGGCCGTCGAGCATGCCGCCCAGGACGCGACCGGTGTCGGCAACTGACTCCCCGGTCGCGAGTTGCAGGTCGTTCGGGCCGTAGCTGATGACATGCCCGCCGAGTCGCAGGACCGCGGTCGTGAAGGCCGTCCTGGTGCGCGTCGACGTCTTGGTGAAGAGAGTGCCCACGATGGCACCGCTCAACGGTGACCGGTGATCGGACGGATCGCTAAACAGCTCGTACGACCGGCGGACCAGCCTGTGGTACGTGTCGTCGCTCAGGTCGTCGAGCGAGAACAGGCCGTGTGCGCGACGGCCCTGCGGGGCCGGGACGTTCGTCAGCCTCGGGTTTGCGGCGATGTCGGTCATGTTCGCCTCATCCGTGTCGTCGAAGGTCGTGGAAGAAGCCAGGGACGGGTTCGATCTCGCCTGCAGCGGCGAGTTCGTCATAGACGAACTTGGCCACCGCGAGGTCGAGGATGCCCATGCCGAACGGCGAGACGATGGTGGTCCGGTCGGTGCTCGGGGCCAGTCTGCCGGCGGCCACGTCGTCGATCGTTCCGTGGACGAAGCTGCGGTTTCCCACCCTGGTCTCCGTCAGGTGCAAGGATGTCTGAGCGGTAAGGCAGTGGTCGACGTCGTCGACGACGTTCGTCGCGTCGAGGACGATCTCCGGGGCCAGATCCCGAAGCGAGATGTGCAGCACCAGGGGCCGGTGCGCGAACCACGAGACGTCGTGGATGTGCGGCGCGGGCGCCACCGTCGCGAACACCACGATGTCAGAGGTCTCGATGAGGGAGCGCGCGTTGTCGTGTACCACGACCGACTGCGACGGATCGGCTTCACACAAGAACGCCCCGAAGCTCTTGGCGTTCGCGGTGGACAGGTCGAACAGGTTCACCTCGGTGAACGTGAACCCTGCCGCGGCCAGGTACTGGTGGATGTAACGGGCGATCAGACCGGTGCCGACGAACCCGACGGAAGTCGCCTTGGCCCGGCGCAGGAGCGTCGCCGCCAGCGCGGCGGACGCCGCCGTGCGCGTCGCACTGATGATCGAGCTCTCCAGACATGCGAAGGGGTAACCGGTCCGTTGATCGTTGAGGATCAGTACCGCCGACGCACGCGGAATGCCGTGCTCGATGTTCGCGGGGACACTGGCGATCCACTTGATGCCGTCCACGCCTACCGGGCCGCCGATGGACGCGGGCAGCGCGATGATTCGCGCGCCGGGACGGTCCGCGAACGTGAGGAAGGACGACCGTGGATTGACTGTCCGACCTGCGGAGTGTGCCGAATAGGCGTTCCCGACGAGCTGCATCACCTGCCGTTCCCGATTTTTCAATACGTCCGCCACTTGAGCGCCAGAAATGACGCTGAAGCCGGGAATGGGACCTGGTTCCGCCATTGCGGACCCCCTTCGTGAGCCAGGTTCGCGAATCCCGCGTCGCGCGCGGGAGGTGGTGGCCGTGCCGGTCAGACTGCTGCGTAGTGCACCGGCTTCGCTGCCGCCAGCCGGACGGTTAGGGGCGGGTCGGTCTAGCCCCAGCGCGGCCCCTGCCCACCCAGCAGCGAGGTCTCGGCATCCGGGGGCGGTGGCGCGAGCGGGAGGTCAGCCAGTCGACTGCCGTAGGAGCTGCGCAGCCAGTCGGGGTCATAGACCGTGTCGGCGTAGTTGCCGCCCAGGTCCGGGGCGATGGCGACCGCGGCGGTCGGTGCCGGACCACGGTGCTGCCGCAGCCAGGCGACCGCTCCGTGCACCACGGTTCCCGTGGAACCGCCGAAGAGGAAACCGCTGCGGCCCAACCGGTGGCAGGTGGCGATGGCCTCAGGCTCGCTGACGTGGACGATGTCGTTGACGTACGACTCGTCGAGAATGCTGGGCCGGACGCTCGTGCCCAGGCCCGGTAGCAGACGTTCGCCCGGCGGCCCACCGAAGGAGACCGACCCCGCCGCGTCGACTGCCACCACCGTGACCTCGGGCCGGAATTTCTTGAAGTATCGGGCGCAACCCATCAACGTACCGGTGGTGCCGGCACCGACGAACAGCACGTCGAGGTCCGGAAAGGCACGCGCGATATCCGGTCCGGTCTTGCGGTAGTGGGCGTTCCAGTTGGCCGAGTTCGCGTACTGGTTGAGCCAGACGAAGTTGTCGTTACTTTCGCACAGGCGGCGCACCAGTGCCAGACGCGTGCTGAGGAACCCCTGCTGCTCGTCGCGGTCCGTGACCACGTGCACCACGGCACCGAGAGCGGCCATGAGGCGGCGGGCGGCGAGCGTGCAGCGGACATCTGTCACACAGACAAAGCGGTAACCTTTTCGCGCGGCCACCATGCTCAGCGCCACACCCATGTTTCCCGACGACGACTCGATCAGAGTGTCCTCGGGAGAAAGTCCACCCTCGCGTTCCATCGACTCGACCATCTCGATAGCGGCCTTCAGCTTGACAGATCCCGCGAAGTTGAAGCCCTCGCATTTGAGGTACAGATTCCAGCCGAACAACTCCCGCAGGTCGACGTACAGCTCATCGATGTTGAAGTCGAGTGGATCGGTGACTATGGTCGCCATCTTCGCTCCCGGTCAGATCTTCTGGACTTGCTCGTTGCCCACCCCGGTCGCGGATGATTCCGCAGGGGACCCCGCACTGATGGCGGCTCGCCCGGGCTGAGTGACCATGTGGCTGTTCGCGCCCGACACGACGGCCACCGCCGTCGCGCCCGGTTCGATACCCACGCTCAGCGCGCCAGCGACGGCGAGTGCGCCGGTCACCTCGCACGGCAAACCGGCCGTGGCAAGTTGAGTCATGGCCGCGAACACCTGCGCGTCGGTGACCGTGACCATCCGGTGCACGGTGTCCCGGACGCACGCGAAGGAGAGGCGTCCCGGCGTCTGCGCCCGTACGCCGTCGCAGGCGGTGCTCACCCGGTCCAGCCGTACGGGACGCCCGACGCGTAGGGAACGCGTGTACCGGTCGGCTCCGACGGGTTCGACACCGATCACCCGCACCCCGGTGGCGCCGGCGACCAGGCAGGTCCCCGCGAGCAGGCCGCCGCCCCCGACCGGGACGAAGATGTGCGTGACCTCGGGAGCCTGCTGGAGAACTTCCATGGCCACCGTGCCCTGGCCGGCGATCACCGCGGCATCGTCGTGGGAGGAGACGAACATGGCTCCCGTTCGCGCGGCGTGCTCTCGGGCCGCCTGATCACGCTGGTCGTTGCCGTGGTCGCACAGGACGACCTCGGCGCCCTCGCGCCTGATCCGCTCACGTTTCCACATCGACGACGACCGGGTCATGAACACTGTCGCCTTGATGCCGCGGGCGGCGGCGGCGTGCGCCAGCGCGATACCGTGGTTTCCTGACGAACCGGCCACGACGTGCGCGACGCCGGATGCCGCCGCAGCGGCAACCGCGGCGACCGCGCCACGGAGCTTGAAGGAGCCGGTGACCTGCTGCGATTCGCACTTGAGCAGTAGGCCCGTGCCGGCCAGTGCCGTCAGCGGCGTTGCCCTCGCGATGCCGTTGACAACGTCTGCGGCAGCGAGGACGTCGTCCGCGTTGGGGACCTCCCGCATCGCTCAGCCCGTCTCGACGCCCGCGCCGGACCGCTGGCCGGCCGGACCGAACAGGGCGCGCATGCGGGCGGCGTGCGCGTCGGCCAGCACCTCTGCCACCCCGGCGACGGTCGGTGAGTTCAGAAAGTCCAGCACAGTCAGTTCGAGCTTGAACGCGCGCTTGAGCCGCGACACCACGCGGGTGGCGAGCAGGGAGTGACCGCCGAGAGCGAAGAACTCGTCGTGCACCCCCACCCGCTCAAGCCCGAGCAGCTCGCACCAGATCGCGGCGACCTTCCGCTCCACGCCGTTGCGCGGCGGCACGTGGTGTTCGGCGTCCGGCCGCTCCGGCACCCCGTCCGGCAGCGCCCGATAGTCGATCTTCCCGCTGACGGTCGTGGGGAGGGGGTCGAGTACCGCGAATGCTGCGGGGATCATGTGGTCGGGCAGGTGCACGGCAAGGTGGGTCCGCAGGGCGGTGCTGGTGGGGGGCGCCCCGCCGGTCGCGGGCTCGACGTACGCGACGAGTACCGCATCGACGTCGCCGCACAGCCGTACGCCCGCGCGGGCGACGCTCGGGTGGCTGGCCAGGACCGCCTCGATCTCGCCCGGCTCGACGCGGTTTCCGCGTATCTTGAGCTGCCGGTCGATCCGCCCGAGGAACTCCAGTTCACCATCGCCGAGAAGACGGACCTGGTCTCCTGTCCGGTACATCCGGTCACCCGGCGCCCCGTACGGGTTCGGTATGAACCGGCCGGCCGTCTCGCCCGGGCGTCCCAGGTATCCCCGGGCCAGGCCGGCTCCGGCGATGTACAGCTCCCCGGGAACGCTGAGTGGTACCGGGTGCAGGCGACCGTCCAGGACGAGGACGTGGGCGTTCGGAATTGGCCTTCCCACCACGTCGCTCGGGCCGTCGCAGCGGCGAACGGTGGTGGTCATCGTGCACTCGGTGGGGCCGTACTGGTTGAGCACCGCCAGGGCCCCGTCCTGCGGCCACGCCCCCGCCAGACGCATGCTCTCGCCGCTGCTCACCACCAGCCGCAGGCTCCGCGGCCGCCGATTGCCGAGCAGTTCGAACTCCCGCAGCATCGAGGGCACGGTGCTCAGCAGCGCCGTGACGCCATGCTTGTCGATGGCTTCCCGGACGGTCTCGGGCGTCTTCGGCACGTCGAACGGCAGCAGGACCACGCGCGCGCCGGCGGCCAGCGGAGCGAGAATGTCCCGCAGGGAGGCGTCGTACGCCAGCGAGGGCAGTTGCAGGACGACATCCCGCTGCGTCAGGTCGTACGCGCCCCGCGTGTAGTGCAGGTAGTTGGCCAGGCCCCCGTGCGTGCCCATGACACCCTTGGGCCGGCCGGTGCTGCCGGAGGTGAAGACCAGGTACGCGACGTTGCCGGGCGTCGGTCCGGCGGAGTACGGCGGCGGTGCCGGGGGCAGGTGGTCGAGTCTCACCAGCGGCGCCAGAGGTGGGGCGCTCTCGTCGCCGACCAGTACGCTGAGCTGCGCGTCGGCCGCCATGCCGGAGATCCGCGCGGCGGGCAGGTCTTCGTCGAACGGGACGTACGTGGCGCCGGATTTCAGGATGCCCAAGAGGCCCACGACCGTATCGACGCCGCGGCGCATCCAGAGACCCACGCGGTCCTCCGGTTGTACGCCGCGTTCCCACAGGACGTGGCAGAGTTCCGTGGACCGGCGCTGCAGTTCGCCGTAGGTCAGCCGCGCGTCGCCGCATTCCACAGCTACCGCGTCAGGCAGGCGCGCCGCGACGGCCTCGACCATCTGGTGCGCACACACCGTCGGGCCGGCCGACGAGGTACCGGCATACTCGGCGATCTGCCTGGCCTCGGAGCTGGTCAACATGTCCAGGTCGGCGACAGTCACGCCGGGACTGGCGACGACCGATTCCGCCAGCCGGAGGAAGTTCTCGGCCATGCGACGCACGGTCGAGACGTCGAACAGGTCGCGGGCGTAGACGAACCGCAACCTCATCCCGGCGTCTACCTCATCGGCGTACAGCGTGAGGTCGAAGCGGGCTGCTTCCTCCGCCAGCGGGTGTTCCTCGCCCCGGACCGCGCCGAGTTTCCAGGAGGGAGCCGGCGCGTTCTGCACCACGAGCATGATCTGGAAGATCGGATGCCGGGACGGGTCCCGCGGCGGGGCGACGCGCTCGACGACCCGTTCCAAAGGCACGTCCTGGTAGGCGAAGGCGCCCAGCGCCGTCTCCCGTACCTGGGCGAGCAGGTCGGGGAAGGTGTCCCCGGCATGTACCTGGGAGCGCAGGGCGATCGTGTTGGTGAAGAACCCGATCAGGGCCTCGAACTCGGGACGGGGACGGTTGGCGACCGCGGTCCCCGTCACCACGTCCGACTGGCCGCTGTAGCGGGCCAGGAAGAGATGAAAGACAGCCATGACGACCATGAACATGGTGGCGTCGTGGTCGAGGCCGAGGCGACGCAGCCCGGCCACCAAGGCGGCGGGCATGCACACCTGGACCTCGCCCCCCTCGGAAGAGCGCAGGGGCGGCCGCGGGCGGTCAGTGGGCAGCGCGGACGGCGGCGCGCCGGCCAGATGATCCGCCCAGAAGCGGACGCCGGTCTCCAGCCGCTCGCCCGAGAGCCGGTCCCGCTGCCACGCGGCGAAGTCGGCGTACTGCACCGGTGGTGGCGGCACCATCGACGGCTCCCCCTCGGCGGCGGCCCGATACTCGACGGCGAGTTCTCCGGCCAGCACGGCCAGGGACCAGGCGTCGGCCGCTATGTGGTGCATGGCCAGCAGTAGGAGGTGGTCGTCGTCGGCCAACCGCACCAGTTCGGTCCGGATCATCGGCGGCGCGCCGAGGTCGAACGGCGTGCCGGCCTGCCGCCGGGCGAGCGCGCGCGCCTCGGCGAGCGCTTCCCCGCCAAGGTGGCGCAGGTCCGTGCAGGCGATTTCCGGTACGGCCCCCGCGGGCGCGATGACCTGGCGCGGTTCGCCGTCGACCTCCACGATCCCCGTACGCAGCGCCTCGTGCCGGGCGAGGACCGCGCGCAGTGCGGCCCCCAGCGCGGTGGGGTCGAGTGCGCCGCGCAGCCGTAGCGCCAACGGCAGCACGTACTCCCGACTGTCGGGGTTCGCCTGGTCCAGGTACCACAGGCGTTCCTGCCCGAACGACGGGAGCATCGGCAACTCCCGGTCCACGACGGGGACTGGATCAGGCTGGGGCCGGGCGGCACCGCTCCGGCGGACCACCTCGCGGATCGTGCCACCGCGCAGCAGCACGCCCGCGGCATGGTCGACACCCAGTCGCCGGCGCAGTCGCGCGGCCACGCGCATGGCGAGGAGGGAGTCGCCACCGATCTCGTAGAAGCCGTCCTCCGGGCCCACGGACGGCACGCCCAGGAGTTCGCCGACCACCTCGGCGACCTCCCGTTCGAGGGCGCTGTCGAAGGTCACCGCCGAGCCGCTGGAAAGGTCCGGCGCGGGCAGAGCGGCGCGGTCCACCTTCTGGTTCGAGGTCAGCGGCAGCGCGTCCATCATCATGACGAGTGGCACCATGTAGCTCGGTAGCTGCTTCGCCACGGCCCGCCGCAGCGAGGCAGGGGTGAGGTCGGCCACCGGGTCGGCGACCACGTACGCGACGAGTTGTTTACGCCCGGGCTGCTCCTCCCTGACCACGACGACCACCTCGCGCACGCCCGGATGTCCGCCCACGACGGTCTCGATCTCGCCGAGTTCGATGCGAAAGCCGCGGAGCTTGACCTGGTTGTCTCTGCGACCCACGAAGTCGATGGACCTGTCGGGCAACCGTCGGGCGAGGTCGCCGGTGCGGTAGAGGCGCGCCCCCGGCGGGCCGAAGGGATCGGGGATGAACCGCTCGGCCGTCAGCGCGGGCTGGCGCAGGTAGCCTCGGGCGAGCCCGCCGCCGCCGACGTGGAGTTCGCCGACCTCTCCCTCGGGCACCTCCCGCAGGTCCGGCCCCAGGATGTGCACGGTCTTGTCCGCCATCGCCGAGCCGATGGGCACCGCACGGTCCGGCGACTGGTCCGAGGTGACCTGTTGGATCGTGCTGAGGACGGTCGCCTCGGTGGGCCCGTAGCCGTTGTAGACCACGGCCTGTGGAGCTACCTCCCGGGCGCGCAAGACCGCCGCCGTGGACGCCCGGTCACCGGCGGTCCAGAGCAGCCGGGTGTTCCGCAGGATCTCCGCGTGCTCGGCGACGACGACGTTGAACAGGCCGGTCGTCAACAGGACGGTGGTGACCTGATGCTCGGCGATGACCCGGCCGAGATCGGCCGGCTCGAGGATGCCCGGGGGCGCGACCACCAGCGTGGTACCGCGGGTCAGGGCGACCCACTGCTCGGCCGTGGAGGCGTCGAAGTTGCAGGGGCAGTGGACGAGTACCCGAGCACAGGCCTCCTCGGTCCACCGCGGGTCGCCGGTCAGGCCCAGCACGTTGCGGTGGCTGATCACCACGCCCTTGGGCTTGCCGGTGGACCCCGAGGTGAAGATCACGTAGCAGGCCTGGTCCGGGCCGTGGAACGGTGGGGGCTCGAACGAGGCGGAGCGCCGCTGACTGAGCACGGCGGGCACGTTGAGGGTGACGACCCCGGGCGCCCCCGACACCAGGTCGGCCGTCTGGTCGTCGACCAGCACCACCGGCGCGGCCACGTCTGCGAGAAGCAGCTCGATCCGGGCAGCGGGGTCGGCCGGCGACAGTGGCACGTAGGCCGCGCCGGCCTTCAGAATCGCGAGGGTCCCCACGACGTACTCCGCCGAACGATTCATCAGGATGCCGACGAACTGCTCCGGACCGACGCCCAGCCGCCGCAGTTCGGCGGCGATGACGTTCGCCTCGGCGTCGAGCTGCGAGTACGTCAGCTCGCGGCTGCTGTCAATGACGGCGATCGCCTCGGGTGCCCGCGCAGCGTGCGTTTCGACCGACGCCGACAGGCTGTCCGCCATCATCGTCCCATCCCTTCGTCGGGCCTCCCTTACGATTTGATGATGCTCGATTGGGCTGTCGTCTCCCTGTCCGGCCGCTTTCGCGTCGACATGATCCGTGGACGACACGAAAAGCCAGCCGCCCCCGGTGGGCGGCTGGCTTTTCGGTGAGTACCGCTAACCGTGCCCGATACGATCGCGCACGATCATGGGGCGATACCGCGACGAATGGCGGGACTGGCGGTTGCCAGCACGGCAAGAAGGACCATGGCCACGCTGATCGCGACAGCCGTCCACGTCGCGCCCGTCATCTCAATCACCCATCCCGCGACGAGCGAGCCGAGCGGAATGGCGCCGTAGCTGGCGAGCTTCGAGGCGGTGGTGACCCGTCCCTGCAACTCGTCCGGCGTTGCGGCCACCCTTGCCGCAACGACCGCGACGTTCCACACGGGGCCGACGAATGCCACGGCGGCGAACAAGAGGGCCACCAGCACCGGCTCGGTCAGGACAGCGAAGACGGGCAGCATCACCGCCCAGACCCAGTGCGTCAACAGGATCACCGCCGGCAGTGACAGCGCGCGGCGGATGCGCGGCGCGGCCGCCGCCCCCAGCACCCCCCCGACACCGGCGCCGGCCAGGATCACACCCACCATGAAGGGCGAGGCACCCTGTTGGGTGGCCCGGACGATCAGGACGAGGGTCAACGCCTGGAAGAGGAAATTGCTCCCGGCAACCAGCAGGCTGGCGTTGCGGAAGAACGGGCGCCTCCACAACCAGGTGAGGCCCCGCAGGATCTCCGAGCGGAAGGGCGGGCGCCTCGGGACCCGCTCGCGCGGTTCCTGCATCGGCTTTCTGATCAGCAGCAGCGCGACCAGGGACGCGAGGTAGGACAACGCGTCGAAGACGAAGGGAACCGCCCGTCCCACGGCGAACAGCGCTCCGCCCACCGGTTGTCCCGCCAACATGGCGGCCCGATCCCGCGCCTCCTGCTGCGCCAGCGCGTTCGGGAACTGGTCGGGATGGACGAGGTGGCGGACCGCTGCGGGCTCGGCAGCGCCAGAGAGGACCGTGAGCGCGCCTTCCACGAACGCCGCGAGGACCAGCCAGGGCAGGCTCACCCAGTCCAGGACCACCGCCGCCGCCACCGCCGCGAGCACGAGGCCGCGGGACGCGTCCGCGACCAGCAGCACCCTTCGACGGTCCGACCGGTCGGCCAGGGCGCCGAACGGCAACTGCAACAACAGGTACGGCAGGGTCGCCGCGAAGCCGACGATTCCCGCGTCGGCCGCGGAACCGGTCAGTGCCAGGACCAGCAAGGGATAGGCGATGCTGGACGCCCGGGACCCGAAGGCGGAAATCGCGGAGCCGATCCAGAAGAGCTGGAAGTCGCGGTTACGCCGGAGCGGGGGCGGTGATGGCCGATGCCCCTCGCTCCGCTCGGCCGTCAGTGATTCTTCGGTCGGCACCACTTGGTCCTCTCCAGTGGGATCACGTCAGGTGTCCGCCCCTCATGAGAGCGTCGGCCAACCTCTTCACGTGGGGCGGGCGGAGGACGCCGAAGTGATCCCCGGGGACGCGGACAATAGTAAGGTCCCCCTCGGTGAGGTGCGACCAGCGCTCGACGTAGGCGGCCAACGGCTTGCCGCTGAGCACCTCGTGCTGCTCCGCCGCCGCCTCGTCGCCGAGAATCAGCTGCGCGGGTCCAGGAAGAACGGGGAAGCGGTACGCGATGCTCGCCTCCAACATCTGCCGCCACACCCGCACCCGCCGGTGCCAGTCGGCGCTGACCTCGCTCGCCACGATGGGCCGCCCCCGGTCGTCGTCCACGATCTGCCGCATCAGCTCGACGACCTCCCCGGTGAGCGCCGGGTCACGATCGGCCGGTGGCCGGGGAACGAGGTGCGCGAGCAGTTCCTCGCACCGGCGCAGACTCGTCAGCTCGGCGTCGAAGTTGTCGGCGATCCACAGGTCCACCACCGGGTCGAGCAGCGAGAACGTCACGTCCTCGCCCGCCTCGCGCAGCCGGTGGACCATCGCCCAGGCCACCGGCGACCCCCCGCACCAGCCCAGCAGCCGGTACGGGCCCTGCGGATACCTCGACCTGAGCTCCTCCAGGTAGCAGCTGGCCATGACGTCGACCGAGGTCAGCGGAAGGTCGACGCCGTTGAGCCCCGGCCACTCGAAGGCCGCGACCGGCTGCCGCTCCCCCAGCGCGCGGGCGAGTGGTTCGTACCAGTGTCCGCTGCCGCCGCCCGGGTGCACACAGAACAGCGGTGGCTGATCCCCCTCGCTGCGGTACCAGATGGCGGCGGCGCTCCGGGGCGCCCCTTCGGGGCGGGCGGACAGGTGCCCGCTCAGTCGCGCCACCGTGGGGTTCGTCACCAGATCCCGCAGGGCGACGTCCAGGCCGTGCTCCCGGCGCAACGCCCCCACCACCCGCAGCGCGAGCAGGGAGTGCCCGCCGAGATCCAGGAAGTTGTCGTTCACGCCGACCCTGTCGACGCCGAGGACTTGCGCCCAGACCGCCGCGATCGCCTGCGCGGTCGCGGTCTGCGGCGCGACGAAGGACTCGGCGAGCTTCCGCCTGCCGTCCGGGGCGGGAAGGGCGCGCCGGTCCACCTTGCCGCTGGCGTTCACCGGCAGTTCGCCGAGCTCGACCCACCATGACGGGACCATGTATTCGGGCAGCCGCTCGGCCACGAACGCCCGCAGGGACGCCGGGTCGGGCATGCCGTCGCGGGGTACGACGTACGCGGCGAGACCCGCTGTCGCTCCGGTGCCGTGTGCCGCCGCCACCGCCGCGCGTACTCCCGGATGGGCCGCCACGGCCGCGCCGACCTCCTCCAGCTCGATCCGGAACCCACGGATCTTGACCTGGTGATCGATCCGGCCGAGGATGTCGACTCCCGCGTCGCCGACGACCGCCAGGTCACCTGTCCGGTACATCCGCGCGCCCGGGCTGGTGGCGAAGGGATCGGGGACAAAGCGCTCGGCGGTCAGGCCGGGGCGCCCGAGGTAGCCGCGGGCGAGTCCGGCTCCGCCGATGTGGATCTCTCCCGGAACTCCGTCATGGACGGGTCGGAGATGACTGTCGAGGAAGTGGACGGCGGTGTTGGCCAGCGGGTGCCAGTCCCCCGGCCTGGTTGTCACGTCGGCGCGCATGGACCAGACGGTGGTTTCCGTCGGGCCGTACATGTCCCAGACCGTGGCGCCGGCTGCGGCGAGCGCGTCAGCGAGACCGGGCGGCATCTTCTCGCCGCCACACAGGACCGAGAAGCCGTTGCCCGGCACCCAATCGGCGTCCAGCAGCATCTGCCAGGTCACCGGGGTCGCCTGCATCATGGTGGCCCCGACCTCGTCGAGCAGGGCCGTCAGCGCCTGCGCGTCCGACACCTGCCGACTGTCGGCCACCACCACCGTCCCACCGACCGTCAGGGGCGCGAACAGTTCGAGCACGGCGATGTCGAACGCGACGGTGGTGACCGCCAGAAGCGCGGTGCGGCTGGTCATGCCGGGGGTGTCGGTCACGTCGAGCAGGAGGTTCGCCAACCCTTCCCGGGTGACGGCGACGCCCTTGGGCATGCCGGTCGAGCCTGACGTGTAGATGACGTAGGCCAGGTCGGCGGGGCGAGCGGGCATTACGGGCGGGGTGTCGGGCAGGTCGCCGAGAGGCAGGTGGTTGAGGAGTACGACGTCCGCGCCGACGTCCGGGATACGTTCCTGGAGACCGGATTCGCTCAGCACCACCTCGGTGCCCGCGTCTGCCAGCTGGTACGCGAGCCGCTGCCTCGGGTGTCCCGGGTCGAGCGGGACGTATGCGCCACCGGACTTCAGGACGCCGAGCAGGGTGGTGACGAGGTCCACGCTCCTGTTCAGCAGCACCCCGACCCGGATGTCCGGACCGACCCCCATCTGCTGTAGGTGACGGGCGATCCGGTTGGACCGCCGTTGCAGTTCGCCGTACGTGAGGCGGCGGTCGCCGCACACGACTGCGGTGGCGTCCGAGGGCTGGGCCGCGATCCGGTCGAGAACCCCGACGTCCGCCCGGCCGGTCATGGTGTCGTTCCACCGCGCCAGCCGTCGAGCCTGCGCGGCCGGCACAAACGAGGCGGCGCAGTTGCCGTCGGGGTTGTCGGCCATGGCAGCGAGGACGCGCCGGTACACCCGACCCAGGTGACGCAGCCGGTCCGGCGCCAACCGGGCGGCGTGTGCGGTGAGCACGAGCGCGCCCGGCTCCGTGGAGACGTGCAGGGCGGCCTCGTTGGGGCTCTGGTCGATCGCCTGAGAGTGGTCGAGGGTGACATCGTCCACCTCCGCGAAGTCGAGGTAGTTGAAGATGACGTCCGGAGCCGGGGCCTGCTCGGGCCAGAGCTGCTTCATGACGGGTAGCGGGAACCGCCGGTGCGGCAGGAGCCGGACCTCCGTCTCCAGTACGGCACGCACAAGGTCGACCCAGGACGCCGGAGTGAGATCGGCGACGATCGGCACGGTGTTGAGGAACATGCCCCGTACCTCGTCGCCGCCGTCGCGCTCCAGCCGACCGTTGCAGACCAGGCCCGTACGGAAGCGGCGCTGCCCGCTCATCTCGCCGAGCGCGACGAGGTTCGCCGCCAGCAACACGCTCTTCAGCGGGGTGCCGGCGCGGCGGGCCACCTCGCGCAGTCCGGTCAGCAGATCGGCGAAGGGGACCATGACATCGACGTGGTCGTCTCCGTTGCCGGCCCAGGCGGCGGGGATCGCGAGAGGCTCCGCGGAGGCCAGCGTCGCGTTCCAGAAGTCACGCTGCTCGGCCGAGTCGATCGCGGCCCGCTCGACGGCGATGAAGTCGGCGTAGCGGGTGACCGTACGGCGTGGGGGGCACGCCGGCCCGGCACCGCGGCGCAGAGCGCGGTACTCGGCCATGAGGTCCCCGATGAGGGAGTGATGGCTCCATCCGTCGAGGATGGCGTGGCACTCGGTGATCGACAGCCAGAAGGCGTCGTCGGCGGTACGGTGCACGTCGAGTTGCAGCAGGGGCGCCACGTTCAGGTCCAGCGGCGAGGACCGCCGGTAGGCGGCGAACCGCTCGACGGTCGCGCGATGCTCCGACTCGTCGCGGCCGCGCAGGTCGTAGACCCGGATCTTGAGCTGGGCGGTCGGCCAGACCAGTTGCACCGGCTCGGCCCAGGTGTCCAGGTCGAAGGTGGTGCGCAGAACCTCGTGGCGGGCGACCAGCAGGTCCGCCGCAGCCTGGAGGAGGTGCTGGTCGAAGGGTGCGTCGTCCTGAAGGAAGAGGCTGGTGACGTTGTGGTAAAGGTTCAGGTTCCGGTCCGCCAGCATCTGGTAGAGCATGCCCGCCTGTACGGCCGAAACCGGGTAGGCGTCCTCGACCCCGGCCGGCAGCGAGCATCGAATTTCGGGGTCGAGCAGCGCGAACGGCGCCACGGCTACGCCAGCGGCGGCGTCGGGACGCGTCGTCACGGCACCGAGCGCCGCCACGGTCTGGTGGCCGAAGACGTCGGCCACGGTGACCCCGATGCCCGCTGCGGCGAGGCGCCCGGCGACCCGGACGGCCTTGATGGAGTCGCCGCCTAGCTCGAAGAAGTTGTCGTCGACCCCGACCCGGTGCACGCCGAGAACGTCACTCCAGACCCGCGTAATCTTGTCCTCGATGTCGGACCTCGGCGCGACGTAGGCGTGGCCGAGCCGGGGGCGTTCGCCGTCGGGGGCGGGCAGGGCGCGGCGGTCGATCTTGCCGGTGCTCGTGGCCGGCAGCGTGGGCAGTTGCACCCACCATGCCGGGATCATGTACTGCGGCACGCGCTCGGCCATGAAGGCCCGCAGGTCCGCCACGTCCGGCGTGGAGCCGTGGGCGGGTACCACGTAGCCGACCAGGCCGCGCTGTGCCCCTTCTCCGTGCACGGCCGCGGCGGCGACGCTCACGCCGGGGTGGCTGCCGAGAACGGCCTCGACCTCGCCCAGCTCGATGCGGAAGCCACGGATCTTCACCTGCTGGTCGATCCGGCCGAGATACTCCAGATCGTACGGGCCGGTGCGCCGCGCCAGGTCGCCGGAGCGGTACAGGCGCCCGCCGGGAACCTGTGAGAACGGATCCGGTACGAACCGCTCCGCTGTCAGCGCGGGACGCCCTAGGTAGCCGCGGGCGAGGCCGGGCCCGCCGACGTGGATCTCCCCCGGCACGTTCGTCCCGGCGGGGTTACCTGTGGCGTCAAGGACCCGTAGCGACAGGTCCGGCAGCGGTACGCCGATCGGCGACCGGACGTTGCCGACGTCCCCTGGACCGATCTCGCGGTAGGTGACGTGCACCGTCGTCTCGGTGATGCCGTACATGTTCACGAAGGTCGGCGTGCCGTTGCCGACGCGGTCGAACCAGGGTGCGAGCGAGGCCGGAGCCAGCTCCTCCCCGCCGAAGACCACCGTTCGCAGCGCTGCCGGCGGTTCCACGCCGTTGGCGACCAGTTCGGTGAGCCCGGCGAAGGCCGACGGGGTCTGGCAGAGGCGGGTCACGGCGTGCGTGCGCAGGATTTCCAGCAGGTCTCGCGGGGAGCGTGCGACATGCCCGTCGACGATGACGCAGCGCCCGCCGTGCAGCAGCGGACCCCATGTCTCGAAGACGGAGAAGTCGAAGGCGTACGAGTGGGTGCACGACCAGACGTCGTCCGGAGCGAACGCGAAGCTCGGCTCAAGGGTGGCGAACAGGCGGACGACGTTGGCGTGGGTGACCGCCACGCCCTTGGGACGCCCGGTGGAGCCGGAGGTGTAGATGACGTAGGCGAGGTTGTCCGGGTCGACCCGCACGCCCGGTGGCCTGTCGGGGCATCCGTCGGCGTCGGCGAGCGACACCACCCGCGCCGCGGACTCCGGCAGCCCGTCCACGCGGTCGGTGATCAGGATCCGCGCCGCGGTGTCGGCGAGCACGTAGGCGAGGCGTTGCGGCGGGTGGGCGGGGTCCAGCGGGACGTACGCGGCACCCGCCTTCAGCACCGCCACCATCGCCACCACGGCGTCCGGGCCACGCTCCATGAGCACGGCGACCAACGACTCCGGCCCCACGCCGAGGTCGACGAGATGGTGCGCCATCCGGTTGGCTCTGCGGTCCAGCTCGGCATAGGTGAGCCGGGTGTCCCCGTGGGCCAGGGCGACGGCGTCGGAATGGTCGGCCACGACCGCCGCGAACGCGGCGGGAATCGCCTCCTTCACCGGGCTGGTCGCCACCGGTCCGGCGTGGACCAGGGCCCGCTCGTCCTCGGTGAGCATGTCCAGCGTGCCCACTGGCGTCTGCGGGGCCTGGGCCACGACGTCGAGCAGTCGCAGGTAGTGCTCGGTCATCCGCTCGATCGTGGCCGGCTCGAACAGCGCGGTGGCGAACTGCGCGTCGAGGCTGTACGAGCCGTCGGCCCGTTCCTCAAGGGTCCAGGTGAGGTCGAACTTGGCGGTGTCGTTCTCCACACGGAGCAACTCGCCGTCGAGGTCGCCGACGGAGAAGGCCGCCCCGGTGGTCTGCAGCGCGAACATGACCTGGAACAGCGAGTTGCGGGCCAGTTCCCGCTCCGGCGACAGCGCGCCGACCAGCAGTCCGAACGGCACTTCCTGGTGGCTGAAGGCATCCAGCGTCGACTCGCGGACCCGCGCGACGAGTTCGGTGAAAGGTCGGTCCCCGGCGATCTGGGTCCGCAGCACGACCGTGTTGACGAAGAAGCCGACCAGGTCTTCGACCTCGGGCCGGCTACGGCCTGCCACGGGCGTGCCGACCACCACGTCGGCAGTGCCGGCGTACCTGGCGAGCAGGACCTTGAACGTGGCAAGGAAGACCATGAAGGGGGTCGCCCGCGTCGCCCTCCCGAGCTCGACGACGGCCTGCGCCAGCTCTGCGGGCACCAGGACGCTGACGGTGGCCCCGGCGACGTCCCAGCGCGCCGGGCGCGGCTTGTCGGTGGGCAGCTCGGTGGCCGTCGCCCCGTCGAGGTACCGGCGCCAGTGCTCCAGTTCCCTGTCCAGGCGAGGGCCTGACATCCGCTCCCGCTGCCAGGCCGCGTAGTCGCCGTACTGCAGTTCGGGCTCCGGCAGCGCGCGTAGGCGGCCCGCACGGATCGCCTCGTAGGCGGTCCCGAGTTGCCGGACGAGCACGTCGGTGGACCAGCCGTCGAACACCACGTGGTGCAGGACGATCAGCAGCACGTGATCGGTCGGCCCCAGCCGCAGCAGATGGGCACGGAAGGGACGGTCGGCGCCCAGGTCGAACGGTCGCGAGGTCTCCTCCCGGCCGAAGGCCAACACGCCCGCGAGACCAGCCGCCGACATGTCGATCGGGTCCAGCAGCACCGGGCCGGGGTCGTCGACCACCTGTTCCGGTTCGCCGTTCACCGACACGATCCGCGAGCGGAGGATCTCGTGCCGGTCGACGACCACGCGGAGAGCGTTCGCCAGCGCCGCGGGGTCCAGCTGCCCGGTCAGCCGGAGGGCGACCGGAAGTACGTACTCGGACGACTCCTGGCGCAGGCGCTGCAGGATCCACAGCTGCTCCTGCGCGAAGGACAGCGGCCGTTCGCCGGCACGGGGGATCCTCTGCACGGCCGGCGCGTCGTCTCTGCGGCCGCGGAGTCGACGTCGCAGCAGCGTGGCGCGGAGTTCGGCTTCGTCGAGTGCTTGCCTGTTCTTCACCTGTGCTCCCCGTTCCGCTCCACTGCCGACTCAAGTTCATCGATGCTCAGCCGGTCGATCTCCGCGCTGACGGCGTCCTCGACCGCGACAGCGAGCCTGGCCACCGTGTCCGCGTCGAAGACGACCCGCAGCGGAAGTTCGAGGTCGAACTCACCGTTGATCCGTGCCAACAGCCGGGCCGCCAGGAGCGAGTGCCCGCCGAGATCGAAGAAGCGGTCGTGGACACCCACGCGCTCCAGATCCAACACCTGCGCCCAGATGTCGGCGATCGCCGTTTCGACCTCGCTGCGGGGCGCGACGTAGTGCTGTCCGAGGGAGGGACGAGCGCCGGCGGTGACTGGGGGAAGCGCCTTGCGGTCCACCTTTCCGCTGCTGGTCAACGGAAGTCCGGTGAGGTCGACCCACCAGGTCGGCACCATGTAGTCCGGTAGCCTAGCGGCGACGAAGGCGCGCAACTCCTCGATGTCGGCGCTCACCTCGGAGCGCACCAGATAGGCCGCGAGGCCACGGCCGGCACCGTCGCCGTGCGCCTTCACGGCCGCCGCCCGGACTGCCGGGTGCGCCGCCAACGCCGCCTCGACCTCACCGAGCTCGATGCGGAAGCCCCGCACCTTCACCTGCTGGTCCAGCCGCCCCAGGAACAGCAGCGCCCCGTCGGCACGCTGGCGGACCAGATCACCGGTGCGGTACAGGCGGCTGCCCGGCAGGGACGAGAACGGGTCGGGAACCCACCGATCCGCCGTCACGGCCGGCCTGCCCGCGTAGCCGCGACCGAGCCGTGGTCCACCGATGACCAGTTCCCCCGGTACCCCCGGCGGAACGATGTCCATGGCCGGGTTCACGACGTACGCGCGGGTACCGGCGACCGGGAATCCGATGGGGACGGTCGAGGCGGGATGCGCCTGCGCGGCCTCCTCTGCGGCTACCGGATAGAGCGTGCAGGTAACGGTGGTCTCGGTCGGGCCGTAGTTGCACAGGAACGCGTCGGGCATGCCCCTGTCTGTCCAGAGCCGGGCGTCCTGGTAGGTCACGACGTCACTGCCGACGTTCATCACCCGCACGTGGCGCAGACGCGGGTCGTCATGCCGTACGTCGCGCATGACCTCCCGGTAGTGCGCCGGCGTGATCTCGATCGTCGTCACGCCGTACTGGTGCACCCGGTCGACGAGGCCGTCCGGCCCCCACTCGGCGGCGTGCCCCATGACGATGGTCGCGCCGAACGCCAGGGTGGCGCCCATCTGGTCCATCGCGACGTCGAAGGTGAGCGCGGACAGCAGCAGGATCCGGGACCCGGGCTCGATCCGGTAGGGCTCTCTGATCATCTCGCAGTGGTGCGCGTAGGCGGCGTGACTGATCGCCGCGCCCTTCGGCGTACCGGTGGATCCGGAGGTGTAGATGACGTACGCCAGGTTGGCGGGATCGACGCGGTCCTCCGGCGGCGTGTCCGGGTAGGCGTCGAGCCGCAACCCGTCGGTCTCGACGACCGTGGCGGAGGTCTGCGGCAGCCGGTCGCGTACCGAGTCGTCGGTGACGACGACGGCCGGTGACGTGTCACCGAGGAGGTACGACAGGCGCTGCACCGGGTGCTGCGGGTCGAGCGGCACGTAGACGCCGCCCGCCCGTAGCACGGCCAGGAGGGTGACCACCACCTCGACGCGCCTGGGCAACGCGACCGCCACCCGCACCTCCGGACCCACGCCCAGGCTCCGCAGATGGTGCGCAAGCCGATTCACCCACCGGTCCAGCTCGCCGTACGACACCTCACGGTCGCCATCGACGACTGCCACCGCGTGGGGTGCCGCCGCAGCCGCTGCGGCGACGCGTTGGTGCACCAGGTGTCCGGTGGAGGGCATACCCGGCCCACGGGCCTGTGTCGCGGGACACGCCTCGGCGGTGGCCAGCATCGCCGCACGCTCGTCGGATGAAACCAGATCCAGCCACAGCACCGGTGTGGTGGGGCGAGCCACGATGGATCGCAGCAGCTGAAGGTAGTGCGCCGTCATACGGACGACCGTGTCGCGGTCGAACAGCGCGGACGAGTACTGCACGTCGAGCCGGTATCCACCGGCCGCCTCGGCGGTCAGCGACCACATCTGGTCGAACTTCGCCGTGCCATTGTCGACGGGCAGCATCTCGGCGGTGAGATCACCGACCGGCACGCTTCGGCCTGCCGCCTGCTCGTCCAGGACGAACATGACCTGGAACAGGGGGTTGCGTGACAGGTCCCGTTCGGGGGCCAGAGCCTCGACGACACGCTCGAACGGCACCTCCTGGTGCAGGAAGGCGTCGATCGCGACGTCCCGCACCCGGTCAAGGAAGACGTCGAATCCTGGGTTGCCCTCGACCGTCGAGCGAAGGACGACTGTATTCACAAACAGCCCGACGATGTCCTCGAACTCCGCGCGGGTCCGTCCCGAGACGGGGGTTCCCACCGCGATATCCTCCGCGCCGCTGTAGTGGGCCAGGAGAACCTGGAACGCGGCGAGGAACGACATGAACGGGGTAGCGCCGCGGTCGCTTCCGATCCGTACGACGGCGGCAGCGAGATCTGCGGGAACCCTGACGGAGATGTCGCCACCGATCGGCTCCCATTCCGGCGGGCGCGGCCGGTCCGCGGGCAGCTCCAGAGGGCTGACGCCGGCGAGCTGCCCGCGCCAGTAGTCGAGATCTTCCGACGAACGCGGGCTGTCCACCCACTCCCGCTGCCACCCGGCATAGTCGCCGTACCGGACCTCCGGCTCGGCGAGCGACGCCGGCTGCCCCGCCGCCGCCGACCGGTAGGCCGCGTCGAGATCGCGCAGGAGCACGGCAACCGACGCCCCGTCGAAGACGAGGTGGTGCAGCACCAGCAACAGCACGTGGGATTCGGCGGACTCGCGTACCAGGGTCGCGCGTACAAGGGCGTCGGTGCGCAGGTCGAACGGACGAGTCGCCTCCGCCTGGCACATCTCGGCCAGGTCGCCGTCAACGACCGCCAGCGGCACCTGTTCGCCTGGCGCGAACCGTTGCACGGCGCTGCCGTCGACCACGTCGACCGTCGCACGGAGCACCTCGTGCCGCCCGTACACGGCCGTCAGCGCCTGCCGCAGCGCCTGGGCGTCCAGGACCCCGGTCAGCCGCAGCGCCATCGGCAGCACGTACTCCGCCGTACCCGGGCGGAGCTGTTCCAGGAACCAGAACCGTTCCTGGGCGAAGGACAACGGGGCGTGGTCGTCGGTCTGCCTACGCGGGATCCGGTCGGCCGCCTCCTGTGGAGCGCTGTTCTCGCCGAGTGCCGCCAGGACGGCCCGGGGCGTGCGCGCGGCGAACAACACCCGGAGCAGGTCGGGACCGGCCGCAATCCCGAGGTCCTGCAGGCGGGCCAGCAGCCGGATCGCGAGCAGCGAGTTCCCGCCGAGCTGGAAGAAGTCGTCGTCCAGGCCGACCCGGTCGATGCCGAGCACCTGCGCCCAGACCTCCGTGAGCCCCTCCTCCCGGTCGTCGCGGGGGGCGACGTAGGCGCCCTGCGCCGCACCGCGTGTCCGGTCCGGGGCGGGAAGGGCACGCCGGTCGAGCTTGCCGCTCGGGGTGCGGGGCAACTCGTCGAGCACCGTCCACCAGGAGGGCACCATGTGTTCGGGCAGGAGCTGCTCGGTGAAGCACCGCAGCTCCGCCGGGTCGACGGCGGCGGTGTCCGCGGGCACGACGTAGGCGACGAGGCCGCGCTCCTCGCCGTCGCCATGGACGCCGACGGCGGCGGACCGTACGCCCGGATGGGCCAGGAGCACCGCTTCGATCTCGCGCGGTTCGATGCGGAAGCCGCGGACCTTGACCTGGTCGTCGATGCGTCCCAAGAACACCAGCGCACCGTCGACGGTTCGCCGAACCCGATCGCCGGTACGGTATAGCCGCTGTCCGGGTGTGGCGGAGAACGGGTCGGGCACGAAGGACGCGGCGGTCAGGCCGGGACGGCAGGCGTAACCACGTCCGACCTGTACGCCGCCCACGCACAGCTCGCCGGGGGCACCCTGCGGAACCAGCCTCAGGTTCACGTCCACCACGTACAGCTGCGTGTTGATGAGGGGGCGACCGATCGGCACGACGTGGGTGTCGGCCGGCGAGTACCGCCATGCGGAGACGTCGATGGCGCATTCGGTCGGCCCGTACGTGTTGATCAGCTCCACCCCGGGCAGCGCGGCCCGCAGGCGTTCGGCCAGATCGGGGCGCAGCACCTCACCGGCGGAGAACACGCGCCGCAGGCTCTGGCACCTGGCGAGGTCGGGCACCGCCAGCAGTGCCTCCAGCAGCGACGGTACGACCTGGAGGATCGTCACCTCGTGCGTGACGACCCGCTGCAACAGTCCAGCCACGTCGCGGTGCACCTCCGGCGGGGCGATCACCACCTGGCCGCCGCTGACCAGCGGGGCGAAGATCTCCCACCCTGCGGCGTCGAAGGCCAGCGAACTACGGTGGAGCATCCGGTCCTCGCTGGTCATGCCGTGCTCGTGCACCGCCCAGGCGACCCGGTTGGCGATTCCTGCGTGGGTGACCGCCGCTCCCTTCGGCACTCCGGTCGATCCGGAGGTGTAGAGGACGTACGCCAACTGCTGCCCCGAAGCGTCGGCCGGCCCCGGCTCGGGCGCTGGCGGTGAGCTGTCGGCGGTGACGTCGAGCAGCGCCCGGACGTCTACGGCCGGACGCCCCGCAGCGTTGAGGCTGGCTGCGGTCTCGGCGTCGGTGACGACCAGGACCGGGTCGACGTCGTTGAGGATCTGGTCGACGCGGTTGCGTGGATACTGCGGGTCGAGCGGGACGTAGGCGCCACCCGCCTTGAGGACGCCGAGGATGGCTGCGACAGCCTCCGGGCTGCGGGGCAGAAGGATCGCGACGGGTGTCTCCGCTGCGACACCCGCCTGCCCGATCCGGTACGCCAGCCAGTCGGACAAGCGATCCAACTCGGCGTAGGTGAGCTGCCGTTCGTCCTGCAGAACGGCGATCGATTCGGAGCAGCTGCGGGCAGTCCGCCGGAACATCTCGTGCACCCGGCCGGGAACGTCGACGTGCTCGCCCTGGTCGGCGACGAGCGCCGAATGTTGCGCCTGGTCGAGGACGTCCAGGTCCCGGATCGGCTTGTCGGGATCACGGGCGATGGAGCGGAGAAGCGTCTGGTAGTGCTCCGTGATCCGGACGACGGTTTCCCGGTCGAAGAGAGCCTCCGCGTAGTCGGACTCGAGGGCGTAGGAGCCGTCCGGCCGCTCCTGCAGCGTCCAGTGCAGGTCGAACTGTGCGGTGACCTTGCCCGCGCGGAAGTACTGGCCGGTGAGGTCACCGACCGGGAAGGTGTGGTCGGTGGCTCCGGTGTTCTGCATGACGAGCATGACCTGGAAGAACGGGTTCTCGGCCAGGTCCCGGGTCGGAGAGAGGTCCTCGACCAGCGCCTCGAAGGGAAGTTCCTGGTGGGCGAGCGCGCCGAGCACGGTGTCCCGGACCTGCGCCAGCAGCTGCGCGAAACTCTCGGCGTCGTCGAGCCGTGCGCGCAGCGCGAGGGTGTTGACGAAGAAGCCGATCATGTCTTCCGTCTCCACCTGGGTACGCGCCGCGACCGAGGTGCCCACCGTCACGTCGTGGCTCCCGGTGAAGCGGGAGAGCAGGATCTGGAACGCCGCGAGGAAGACCGTGAAGGGGGATGCGGAGTGCTTCTGCCCGATGCGCACCACGGCCTGGGCGACCTCGGCGGGCACGACGACCGACAGGCTGCCGCCGCGTGGGTCCCAGTGGAGCGGACGGGGCCGGTCGGTCGGCAGGTACGTCGGAACGAAGTCCGCCAGCCGCCCGCGCCAGTACTGGAGGCTCCGCTCCAGCCGCGGGCCGGACATCCATTCCCGCTGCCACGCCGCGAAGTCGCCGTATTGAAGACGCGGGGCGGGGATGTCCAGGGCAAGCCCGGCGGCGAGGGCCGTATACGCCGCGTCGAGTTCACGAGCCAGCACCCGCAGCGACCAGTTGTCGCAGATGGCATGGTGCATGAGAAGAGCCAGGATGTACCCGTCCGGGGCGTGGATCAGCATCGGGCGGATCAGCCGGTCGGTGCCGAGCGCGAAGGGACGGGCCGACTCGGCTCGGACGATCTCCACCGCGTCCCCGACCATCAGCGGAAGCTCGACGGGGGCAGGGGCGTCGACCACCTGCACGGGCTCGTCAGCGATCGAGACGATCCTGGACCGCAGCACCTCGTGCCGCTCGATGACCGCGGTGAGCGCCCGCGCGAGCACTTCCCGGTCCACCGGTCCGGCAAGCCGCATCGCGACCGGCATGACGTACTCGGAGCTACCCGGGCGCAACTGCTCCTGCAGCCACAGGCGGCGTTGGCCGAAGGAGGTCGGCAACGGCGCGTCCCGAAGGCGTCTCGGGATGACGTCGTGGTCGGCGGGGTCGAGTTCGCCTGGCTCGTCGTCGAACGCGCTCGCCATCCTCCGCCGCAGAAGGTCCACCAGATCGGCCACGCTGCCGGCCGCGGTGACGGCCCCGACTTCCAGGTCCACGTGAAACTCAGCCCGGATGTCCGCCACGACCTGCGCTGCGTCCTGACGGCTGATCCGGCCTAGTATCGAGCCGTCCTCTTCCACCGCGAGTGCACCCAGCGCGCGGCGCAGGATGAGCGACAAGGCGCTTGTGGCGGGTAACATCACCGACGTGTCAGCGGGACGCAACGGTTTCTCCTTCCATGCCTGGGCTAGCGTGCGGCAGCGCGGTCAGTTGTTTGCCTGATCCATTCGGCGACGCAGGCTCAGCGGTCGCATGTCAGTCCAGACCTTATCGATATAGCTGAGGCACTGCTCTCGCGTGCCGACAGTTCCCTCGACTCGCCAACCCGCCGGAACATCTCTTCCTTCGAGCCAGATGGAATACTGCTCCTCGTCATTCAGAACAACCTGGTATAGCTCGTTTTCCATCGATCAACTACCTCTCTTGCGACCCCAGTATCCTCACCCCATCATGGCAATGCCCGGTATCACCCAGCTTTCGCTCCGCTTTCACGAACCAGCGGCCCGCAGCGTCACCGCCGCCGCACCCGATGAAGCACGGCCCAGAGCAGGAAAAACATCCGCCCTGCACCGGTCTCGCGCCGGACACAGCTAGCTTCCATGTTGACTCCACCTCACGACGCACAGTAAGATGACATTCATCACGGTCGTTTTATCGTGCGATCCCATCATCCTGGGAAGTCGACGGCAGGACGCCATTTGCATCACGGGGGAAAGCATATGAGAAAGCCATCAAGGCTATGGCGAGAGCTCAATGGCGCCTATTCCCAATTTAAGGGAGAGGCCCAGAAATGCCCTTGACAGACCAGGAGAAGTGTCCCGAAAACCACATCGAGGAGATACGCTTCCAACTTCTCGGTCCGCTTGAGATCACTGGATCGACAGGCCCTGTGCTGCTCACCTCCGCACGTCAGCGCACAGTGCTAGCCATGCTCCTAATCGAAGCACCCTGCCCGGTTACGATGGACAGACTAGTCGAGGCGGTATGGGAGGACGATCCGCCGAGCACAGCAAGGAACCAGATTCAAATCTGCATCTCCCGACTCCGGCAGACCTTTCGCCAGAACGGGTCGACTGACCTCATCGAGACCACCGCTTCGGGCTACTTGCTCCGCACCTCCGAATCGTCGATCGACGTCGGAGCGTTCCGGAGTTTCACGGAAGCAGCCCGTCGCGCAGAAAGCGCCGGGCAGCTGGCCGACTCCGTTCAACACATGCGGCGCGCGCTGACGCTGTGGCGCGGGAAAGCACTTTCCGACATCGGCGGGAGCCTCGTCCGTTCAATCGCCGCACAGCTCGAGGAAAGCCGCCTGACGCTGATCGACGAACTCGTCAGCATGGAGCACCAAATCGGATGCTACGGCGACTCGATAGAACAGTTGACCCAGCTGGTAAAAGACTACCCGCTGCGGGAACGATTGTGGGCTCACTTCATGACTGCGTTACATCAAACAGGCCGGCGAGCCGACGCTCTGCTGGCCTATCGGGCAGCGCGCGATGTCCTCGTAGCCGAAGTGGGAATCGAGCCCGGCGAAGAACTCCGGCGAGTACACGGCCTTATTCTCGTCGACAGCTGACGGAACGTCCGCCAGTCCCGCTGGTGCAAGTTCACTCAACCGCGCGTCCTGCACCGCCCCCCTTCTGACTTTCTTGTGCTTAAGGAGGACGTCATGTCGAACTCACTGTTACCAGCCCTGATCGAGGTGGACGACGAGCCTGACATCGTAGCGGCCATAAAGAGGCGACGTGCCGAGCTCCGCCAGCGACTCACCCACCGGGGCGCCTTGCTGTTCCGGGGGTTCGATGTGGGCGGTGTCGACGGATTCGACTCCGTCGTACGGGCACTCGCGGGCCCTCCACTGACCTACTCCGAGCGGTCGTCCCCACGCAGCACAATCAAGGGGAAGGTCTACACGTCCACGGACTATCCACCATCCGAGGAGATATTCCTACACAACGAGAACTCATATCAGGCAACGTGGCCCAGATTGCTATTCTTTTACTGCCTTCAGCCAGCGGAAAGCCTCGGAGCCACGCCGTTGGCCGACACCCGGGCGATATATTCTGCCATTCATCCAGACGTCAGAGAAGAATTCAGGCGGCGGCGTTGGATGGTAGTGCGCAACTTCCACGAAAGCTTCGGTCAGAGTTGGCGACAGGTGTTCAACACCGACGAGCGCGCCATTGTAGAGGAGTACTGTCGCGGTCGCGGCATCGAGCTGGAATGGCGCGGCAACGGACTACGGACGAGGGCCGTCCGGAACGCGGTGCACACGCACCCGGATTCTGGTGAGGCCGTGTGGTTCAACCACGCGACGTTCTTCCACGTGACCACGCTGGCGGCCGAGGTTCAGTCGGGGCTTCGTGCGATCTTCGGCGACGAGGACCTACCCACCAACACCTACTTCGGAGACGGCGCCTCCATTCCGGACGAGACGCTTGACCATCTACGCTCGTGCTACCGGTCGGCCTCCACTCGCTTCGACTATGAGCTGAACGACGTGTTGGTGGTGGACAACATGTTGGTTGCGCACGGCCGAGAGTCGTTCACCGGCCCTCGTCGGGTTGCCGTGGCAATGGCCGAGCCATCCGTGTGATGCAGGAGCATCTAGCCCCTGCCAAGGCGCCTCAGAGGAGTCGAACGTCCATACACCCGACCGCGGCTTAAGAAAGGAACGAACCAATTTGGCCAATCCTGCCGGACCACGTGCAGGTGACCCGTTCGAGGAACCAGACGACTCGGGAATGGCTGACCTCCGTCAACTCGAAAACCGATTGCTGCATCTGCTGGCCAACACACATCCACTCCGAATCGGCATTGCGTTGCGCCGGGCGGAGGCCGAAGCGCTGCCCAGATATCCGCCTGACCAGGTTGCGGCCGCCCTGCGCTGGGCCATCGATACCATGCTGAAACACCACGAGACGGTTTGGTCAAGCCGGGCAAGATCACGGTCGACGAGTTCCTCGACGAATGGTTGACGACCGCCACCCGCGATGTCGAGAAGGCCACCGCCGCCAACTACCGTACCGCTCCTACCGGTCCGCGCCCGCCTCGGCAGCAAGCCGCTCCAAGACGTCACCGAGGCTGACATTGAGGCGCTGATCGACTGGATGCTGACAGAGGGACGACGACGCGGCGGCAAGCCGGGAACGGGACTGGGCGTCCGATCGGTGCGCCTGACGCTCGGCCGCCTCAGGACCGCGCTGAACGTGGCGGTTCGCCGCCAGCTCGTGGTGCACAACGTCGCAGCGTTCGTGACCATCCCAAGGGCTGCAGCGAAGGCCGACGCCGAGACGCGGACACAGCGCAAGCCCCGGGCCCAGGAGGAGGTCAAGACGTTCCTGACGGGGATCGCGGGCGAGCGCCTACACGCCCCCTGCCTGCTGTCGCTAATGGGCCTACGGCCGGCAGAGGTGTGTGGGTTGCGCTGGTCCGATGTCGACTTCGAGGCCGGCACGATCGCGGCCGGGGAGAACACGCGGACGCTCGTCGACGGCGAGATCGAGGAGAAGGAGGCCAAGCCGGCGGCCGGCAAACGCGGCCTACTGATGCCGGCGACGGCCGCGAAGGCGCTGAAGGCGTTCCAGACCCTGCAGAAGAAGGAGGGCCTGAAGGCGGGCGACGTCTACGTCGACAGCGGCTACGTCCTAGTCGACGAACTCGGCCAACCGCAACGTACCGACTGGTTCCGCCGCCGGGTCTACGAGCTGATGGCGAAGGTGGGGGTTCGCAAGGTCCGGCCGTACGACGCGCGGTACGCCTGCCTGACATACCTCGCCGGCGCCGGAGTGCCCGACGTCGTCCTGGCGGCCTGGGCCGGCCACGCGGACGGCGGCACCCTCGCCAAGCGGGTCTACGTCCACCCCGACAGCAGCCACCTGAAGGTGGCGGCCGAGCACCTCGAATCAGGGCTGTTCGGGTGACTCCAGCGCCGGAAATTCAGCAGCACGAGCGTACGTGATGAATTGTGAGGCGAGACAGCAAGAAGGCCCCGACTCACCGAAGTGAATCAAGGCCCTGACCTGCTGTTTTACTGTCGGGACGGCCGGATTCGAACCGACGACCCCTTGACCCCCAGTGAACTAGCAGGTCTACCGGCGGCTGCCGGACGATACCGCCTCCTGCCGAAATTGCAGGTCATCGGCCAGCCGGCAGTCCGAGGCAGGTCGGGCTCTACCGGGCCTTCCCGGGCCGTCCGTGAGACGGTTGTGAGATCTCACGGGCGGCCCGGCTGCGGAGAAGCGCTAGAGAACGGCACCAGCGCCTCTCCGCCACCGAACACTCGAGGCACAGACCTCTCAACAGCTTGTACGACTTCCTCCCGCGCCCCCTGCTCCGACGCACGTGACTGGCGTTGGCGTTAGCGACCAAGCTGTCGATTCAGCTCCTCGAGCAGGTCGGTTATCTCGAGCCGGCTGGCGGCGGCTGGCATGATCTGCGTGGTGCCGTAGGCGAGTTCCACCAACGCCGAGCGCGCGGCGGCAAGCTCGGCCGCAGTTGCGTCGAGCTGATGCCAGGATGCGTGGACTGCTGGGACGAGGTCGTCGCGCAGGCGGACGGCAAAGGCCCGGGCCACCTCGGCGTCGGTGCCCGTGCGAGTGTTCCACTCGTCGTCTCCGAGATCTCCTAGGGCGATGTCGATGACGTCCGCCAGCAGATGGAGCATCTGCGGGTCTCCGGCGAGCCGGACGTCGGACGCGGCAACCCGGAGAGCGGTACGAACAATTGGCACGTCGTCCAGGCCGGCGTGGCACTCGCCCAGCATGAACTGGATGTTCTGGCGTTGCCAGCCACGCGCAAGTTGCAGGGCCGTCATGTCGTCGGCGCTGACGGTGTCGATGGCGGCGCCGGCCAGCAGGAGGGTAGCGATGACCCGTCGTTCGTTGCGTTCGACTGCGTGCATCAACGCGGTTCGCCCTTGCCCGTCGCGGGCGTTCACGTCGGCGCCGGCCTCAAGGAGCACGTCGGCCGCGGCGTGATCGCCTCGACGCGCCGCCACCACGATCGCTGGTGTGGCATCGGAACGCTTTTGGTTGGCGTCCGCTCCGTAGGCCAGGAGAAGTCGTAGCACCGCCGGTGCGACGGGTCGCGTCACTGCGGTGATGAGTGGTGCTTCCTCGTTCGGGACGGGGGTCGCTCCCGCTTCCAGCAGCACCCGTAGCGTCGCAAGAGCTGTTGGTGTCGGGCGGAATGCGGTGTGGGACAGGGCCTGGGTCAGCACGCTCGGCCCGGTGGCGGGTTCCGTCGTGAGCGCCCCATGGGCGATAAGAAGCAGCACCACCTCCGTGTGCGCTTCGAGTACGGCGGCGCGCAACGGCGAGGCGGTGTAGGGATCGGCGGGGCCGATGCGCGCGCCGGCGTTCACCAGCATGCCCACGATCCCCCGCCGGCCGCTGCGCGATGCCTCGGCCAGCAACGATCCTCGGAAGCGGCCAACCGGGACGTTCGGGTCCGCGCCGGTGGCCAGCGCTTGCCCGACGGCCACCTCGTCCCCAGCCTGCACGGCGTCGATCAGGCGCTGATCGGCAGCCTCGTTCATCGATCATCACCCGTCATCTCCGTGAACGCTCGCAGATGCAGCCGTGCCGCAGGGTTGCTGGCGAACCAGGCGAAGAAGTCGTTGTCCGCATCAAGGCCGGCGCGAACGGCATCACACCAGTCTTGTCGATCAAGCACGGCCAGGTACTGCTGGACGAGGTGGTCTCGCTGTTCATTCGTGCATCCGGATTGCTGCGGAGTCTTGTCCGCGAGATGGTCGGCGATGATCGCGGCGTCGACGTACCTGCTCAGGGTCGGCGTCTGCCGGTCGAGGCGAGCCACGTGCGCGGCGAGGACATGAGGCGCCGGCGGATAGTGATCGAGGGGCATGCCCATGCCACCGCAGCCCGCCATTATCTTCAACAGTCGACCGGTGTGATCGACCAGGTCATCGTCGGTCTCAGTCCCGGTGATCGCTTCGTGCAGGTGAGCTGCAGTGGCGACGCGGCCGGCGAAGTAGCCGTTGAGGTAGTCGCCGTCGCAGGCGTGGCGCAGCAGCCATCGACGCGAGGCGTATGCCCCCTGCTGGCAGAGCGCCTCGATGACGTAGACCCGTCCCCAACCGGCAACACGCTGGGCCAGCCACAACAACGCTTGTTCGCCTCCTCGGCGACGTCGCAGCCCCTCGGCGGCCAACGGCCCGAACCAATGCGACAGCAGGCCGATAGTCTGGATCAGCGGGATGTCTTCCTCCGCCCAGTCCGTGGCGAGCAGTGCCAGCCCAACAGCGGCTGAGCATCGATCGGGGCTGTGCCGCACCAGCCACCGGCCAGTCTGCCGCACCCGCTGCCGGTCCGCGCGCAGCGCCGCTGCAGCGATGTGCTCGTTGTGATGGATCGGGACGTCAGCCAGGCAGAACGCGTCGGCGAGTTCGCTCGGTGGCGCATCGGCCTTGCCGAAGTGCATGTCGAGGATGGCGGCAACGTCGACGCCGCGGAGGCGCTGATCTTTCCGGGTCTGCGGGCGCTGCCGCTGATAGCGGTGGAGCTCGTCGTCCGGATACGGCTCGCCATCACGTGGCAGGGGCGAATCCGGATCTTGCTGATGCAGGCGCAGGGCGTGTTCGAACAGGGCGGTCTGGGGTCCGAGCGATCCTGGCTCGGTCGTCACGCTCACCGGCGGACGGAGGACTCGATTCTCTCGATCATGGCCGGGATGATGCCAGCCCGGGCCGACCACGGCAAGTGATTAGGCGCTACGCCGAAACCGTGAAGTGACTACCGAGCCATGCGCAGCAATCAGCCGGCTTTGTCTAGACCTGCACCCTGGGTGCTTGAGGCCCTGGACCCGCTCACGGATGGGGAGCACCTCGGCGAGCAGGTCGCGGGCGCCGGCCCGGGTCACCCGCCTTCCCGGTCCAGTACGCATGGTCGTTGCGGGTGTCCAGGGTGTCGGGGTGCTTGACACCCTGGACCCGCTCGCGGATGGGGAGCAGCTCGGCGAGCAGGTCGCGGGCGCTGGCCGGATCACCCGCCGCCCCGATCCAGCGCGCGAGGTTGTGGCGGGTGTTCAGGGTTTCGGGGTGCTCGGCGCCCAGGACCCGCTCACGGATGGGGAGCAGCTCGGCGAGCAGGTCGCGGGCGCTGGCCGGATCACCCGCCGCCCCGATCCAGTACGCGAGGTCGTAGCGAGTAGTCACGGTGTCGGGGTGCTCGGCGCCCAGGACCCGCTCACGGATGGGGAGCACCTCGGCGAACAGGTCTCGGGCGCCGGCCGGATCACCTGCAACCCCGATCCAGTGCGCGAGGTTGTGGCGGGTGGCCAGGATTTCGGGGTGCTCGACACCCTGGACCTGCTCGTAGATGGGGAGCAGCTCGGCGAGCAGGTCGCGGGCGCCGGCCGGATCACCTGCCTTCCCGAGCCAGTACGCATGGTGGTTGCGGGTGTCCAGGGTGTCGGGGTGCTCGGCGCCCAGGACCTGCTCGTAGATGGGGAGCACCTCGGCGAACAGGTCTCGGGCGCCGGCCGGATCACCCGCCGCCCCGGTCCAGCGCGCGAGGTTGTGGCGGGTAGCCAGGATTTCGGGGTGCTCGACACCCTGGACCTGCTCGTAGATGGGGAGCAGCTCGGCGAACAGGTCTCGGGCGCTTTGGTGGAGGCCGGCTTCGCCGAGATAGCGGGCGGTTTTTTGTGTCAGGCCGCAGACGTCGATAAGTGTTTCGTCGCTGGTATCGGGGTGCGTGGTGGCTTGGCTGTGCAGGTCGGTGGTGTGCGGGGCGAGTGTCTGCCAGATGGGCCAGGTCGTGGGGTTGTCGGCGTCGAGATTGGTGGTGCTATTCAGCAGGAGGGTGATGGACACGGCGAGGTAGGTGGTGTGCCGCTGGGTGGTGTGCAGAGGTCGGCGGCTGGTGTCGCGGATGAGTGGATGCAGCCGCGCGAGGGTCACGGGTGTCGAGCGCTGGGTTTGTTCGAGGGTGACCAGTCCTACACCGGTCAGGGCTTGCAGGAGCGTGGCGAGGTGCTCACCGGTGAGATCAGGCAGGAGAGCGGTGGCGGCCAGGGTAGCCGGGTCGAGCAGGTGGGTGGGGATCGGGGCGTCGGCGAAGGTGGCCAGCAGCCGCAGCAGGGTGCGGGCCTGCGGCAGGCCTCGCCTGTCGAGTAGGTCCAGCGACAGTTCCCAGGTCCGGTCGATGGTGCGGCGCGCCTGCGCCTCGCTGAGTGCGCCCGCGGCCGGTGTCGGTGTTGGTGTTGATGTTGGTGTGTCGCCGGTGTCCAGTGCGGTGCGGTACCCGGCGAACGTCGCGGGTGAGCCGGCGACCCCGGTGCGGCGGACCTGGCTGATGGTCTGACCGGCGATACCCAGGGCCAGAGGTAGCCCGCCGAGGCGTTCGGCCAGTGCGGTGGCCTGCTCGACAGTGCCTGCGGCGGCGCCGGCGTGGTCCAGGAGCACGGCTGCGCTGTCGGCCGGGGTGAGCATCCCCACCGGATGCAGTCGGTACCAGTCGCCACGGTCCCCGCCGTCGTGATACCGGGCGGCGGGCCAGGTGGCGGGATCGCCGTCGCGGGTGGTGAGCAGCAGCAAGCCGCGGCGGTGCGGGACGGGCCGGAGCCAGCCGCGCCCGGCAGTGACCGGTTCGTCGGGTGGGGTGAGCAGCCGGGTGTCGTCGGCGTTGTCGATGACCAGCAGCCAGCGCTGCGGCAACTGGTCCAGCATTCCCCAGACCAGGTCGGGGCCGCTGCCGGTGTCGGACCAGGCGTGCTCGATATCAGCGGCGGACGCGCCCAGCTCGGCGGCGAGCTGCCGCATCCCGGTATCCAGCTGGGTGGCCGTGGCGGCCGATACCCACCACACTCGTACCCCGGCGCGAGTCAGTCGGCCCGCGACCAGCTGCGCGACGGTGGTTTTACCCGCCCCGCCCATCCCGTGCAGAATGTTGACCCGCGGCCGGTGACGACCCCGCCAGCTGTATAGGGCGGTCATCTGGTCGACCAGCCGGTCACGTCCTCGGATGTCGCGGTCGGTCACTTGCGGCGGGCGAAGCGACGCAATCGCCGGGCGGGTAGCGCCGGCTCGCCGGGGGACGAATATGTGCCGCACCGTCGCACCGAGCCCCGGCGGGTTGTCCGTGCCAGCCATGCGCTGCTGGATCACCGCTAGCAGCATCAGCAGCAGAACGGACGTGGCCACCACCGACCAGATCACCGCCGGGCTGTGCGCCCACCGCCAGGCCGGCAGCATCCCAGTCCCGATGTTGGTCGCCGCACCCAACGCCGCGGTGAGCACGACCACCACGGCTGCCATCGCGGCCAGGACCGCACCACGGCCACGCTGGCCAGGGCCGCTCACGAGCGCCCCCGCAGGCCGATGTCGCGGCCGGCTCGTTTCTGCTCCACCGGCCGCAGCTGCCACCTCCACGCCGCACGCGGAATCGCCCCGAACACCCGCGCCCGCTCACCAGCCGGATCCAACTGCTCCCGGGCACGCGCGGCCCGATGCCGCAGCCACTCCAGCACCAGCACCCCGACGACCAGCAGCACGAGCGTGCTGAACACCACCGGCCGCCACCACGGCCGATCCACCTCGACCACGTTGGTCGCCAGATTCCCGACCAAGGCCAACGCAACCGCCAGCAAGGCCGCTGACACCGGTGAAGGCGCCCGCCACCGTTCACCCATAGATCAACTCCGACAGTCGAGGGCAACCCCACCGCCGTTGTACCAGCCCTATGCCATGAGCCACCGTGAGGACCGGCCGCCGAAGATATGCCAGTGGAATGGTCGTTCTGCGCCAACATGATCACCACCGGCCCTGACCGCCCCGACCAGCTCAAAGAACATCAGCGGACGCTCGTCGACGCTCTCACCGGCGCCTGTCCACAGATGACCGCGCTGGCCGGCTTCATCGGCTCGTTCGCCGCACTCCTCACGCCCGCCGCCGGCAACGACGACCGTCTCACCGCGTGGATCGCCGAGGCCAAGACCATCGACCTGCCCCACCTGCACACGTTCACCCGCGGCCTCGGCCTGGACCGTGACGCCGTGAACGCCGCCCTGACCTACCCCTTCCACAACGGTGGCACCGAAGGCGTCAACACCAAAACCAAACTGATCAAGCGACAGATGTACGGACGCGCGGGCTTCACTCTCCTGCGACACCGCATCCTGCTCGGCTAACCAGCACCCTCCGTCACCACCGAATGTGAGACAGAGCCGAATGTGAGACAGAGCCGTTAGATCCACACTCCCGGCATCCGCCCGTAGCGGACGCTCCGCAGTGAGCTTAACGAAGTCCTCGCTGGCACGGCGCTCCGTAACGCCGTAGACCGCCCGCTAAGGGCTCTCGCCATGGTTGTCCATCATGAACGACGTGTGGAGATTAAGCCGTGTGATGCGGGTGCCGGTGGTCACCGCCGCGCACCGCGCCGAGCACGGCAGGGTCTGGGTGTTCGACCCACAGGCCATCACCCACGAACAGCAGAGCTGGTGGTGGAACCCGCTGGAAGCCGTCGGCGGGATCGAGGACGCCCAACGACTGGCCGACCACTTCGTTCAACAGATCCGCAATGGCCGCGGCGGCGACGACTTCTGGATCCTCGGCGCCTTGGACCTGCTGACCTCCCTGATCCTGGCGGCCGCGCTCGACAGGGGCACGCTCACGTCGGTGCAACGGTGGCTGTCGGACTCCACTGCCCGGGAACCCGGCGAGATCCTCCAAACCCACGGGCACGCCGCGTCCGCGCGGGCCCTGGCGGGCCGGCAGGCCGGCGCGCCAGAGACCCGCGAAGGCCTGTACGAGACGGCACGGACCGCAGCCGCCTGCTTGGCCAACCCACAGATCATGGCCTGGGTCACCCCGCCACAGCATCGGGTGTTGCCGGTCCTCGACGTGCGGGCATTCCCCGGCAGCGCAGACACCATGTACCTGCTCAGCAAGGACGGCGCCGGTAACGCCGCCCCGCTCGTCGCCGGGCTGGCCGACCAACTACTCCGGGAGGCGGTGCGCACCGCCGAGGTGCGCGGCGGTCGACTTGACCCGCCCCTGGTCGCAGTGCTGGACGAGGCGGCAAACATCTGCAAAATCCGCGACCTTCCTGACCTGTACTCGCACCTGGGCAGCCGGGGGGTGATCCCACTGACGATCCTGCAGTCCTACCGGCAGGGCGCCCGAGTGTGGGGCGACAAGGGCATGGACACCCTCTGGTCGGCGGCCACAGCGAAACTCGTGGGCGCAGGAATCGACGACGCGAAGTTCGCCGAGGACCTGTCCCGCCTCGTCGGCGACCATGACATCACCGTGGCCTCCCGCACCCGCGACGGTCGGGGCGGCACCTCCTGGCAGACGTCGGTACGGCGCCAGCGCATCCTCGACGCCGCCCAAATTCGCGCCATGCCCAAGGGCACCGCGCTACTGCTGGCCACCGGCATCCGGGCCGTCATGCTGGACCTGCGGCCCTGGTACACCGGGCCACTGGCCGCAGAGCTCGCTGCGGCGGCAACCGCCGCCGAGGCACGGATCACCACCAACGCCAACCGGAACCACCACGGGATGACGCGTCCTGAGGAGGCGACGACGTCGTGATGGCCTCCCCTGACCCAGTCCGAGCGGGCAATACCGACCGGGAGCACGATCCACGGCGACTCCTTGCCGCCAACGAAGCCGCGGTGGCCTGGTTCCGCGGCCAGCTCGCCGCCACCGAAGAGCCGCGCCGCTACCTGACCAGCCGCGCCCTGGGCACCCTGGTCGACAGGGAATGGCCCTGGCGGGTTGGCTACGCGCCACGGACCTGGTCGGCCTTGACCGATCACTTGAGGGGAATGGACTTCTCTCCCGAGGACCTCGTAGTCGCGGGGCTTTCCAAGCCCACCCGCGACAACCCGGACCGGTTGATCGATGTGTTCCGCGACCGGATCATCTTTCCCATCCGCGATCCCGACGGACACGTCGCGGCGTTCATCGGCCGTGCCAGCGACCGATCCCTCACCGCCGACCCGCAGCTGCCCAAGTACCTCAACACCCATGAGTCGCCCCTCTACCACAAGGACAAGCTGCTCTTCGGCGTGGCCGAGCAGCAGGACCGCATCCGGGCCGGCTGGCAGCCCGTACTCGTCGAGGGCCCGGCGGACACGATCGCCATCTGGCTCTCGTACTCCCGCTCCGGCCTTCCCGGGGCGGTCGCGGTCGCACCGTGTGGCACGGCCTTCGGCGCAGCCCAGGCGGCCATCCTCCGTTCGATGCCTGGATGCCGCGACGCGATCGTGGTGGCCTTCGACGCCGACCCGGCCGGACGCAGGGCCGCCGACACCGCGTTCGACCTGCTACGACAGCCGGGCGCGCAGGGCAGGCTGCTCGCCGCCGAGTTCGCGACCGGCGCCGACCCGGCCGACCTGCTCGCCCGGCCCAACGGTCGCGCGCAGCTGCGCGCCGCGCTGCGACACCAGACCCGGCCGCTGCTCTTCGCCGTCGTCGACCACCACCTCGACCGCCTGCTCGGCCGCAGCCCGCAGCTGCTCGACGACATCGGGGGCCGCTACGAGGCGGCGCGGATCCTCTCACCCCGGGTGCTCGACGCGGCAGGCCCTGGTGAGGCGTACCGGTTGGCGCAGCACATCGTCGAGAGGACCCGGATCGCCGAGCGGTCCCACGACGGTATCGGCACGGTGATGGCCTACGCCGCAGACGGTCTACTGCGCCAGATCGGTCATTTCCCCGCAGGACTCGACAGCGGCTCCGCCGACTCAAACGTTGGTCGCCCCCGCCCGAGCGCGGTTCCACCGCTGCGATCCGTACCCACCGCTCCTCGGGCACTTGCCGACCCCTCTCGGCCTGGGCCCGCGTATATCAGTCAGCGCGGCCCACGCCAGCAGCGCCGCATAGCATGAATGAGGACGATGCTCGATTCAGCACGAGGGCTCTGCTTGCGCTGCATCCGCAGTTGCCGAACCTGGCCCACCAGGACGCCCATGACTGGCCCCACGGAGATCCGATCTCAACGAGCCGAGTCATGTCGCGTAACGGGAGGAGCGACCGGCGCCGACCGCCTGAATGCCCGCTCATGCCGATGACAGGAAGTTCAGAAATCGACGACCATGCATTTGCATGCCCATTCGAACTCTGTTGGCTCTATGGGGCGCCGTTGGTGAGCAGGAGGTAGAAGACCTCACCTTGGTGGAAGAACGTTGCGGTGTCGGCCGACTCGCAGCCTTCGAAGTACGCGGGCTGGTACGGCTCGTCGGCGTGCTCGTCCATGCCCCGCAGGAAGTCCGGCCGTACGGTGCAGAACTCCCACGGTGTTTCGGTCCCCGACCGCCGGTCCGGCTCGACGGGACCAAGGCCGCCTCCGGAGTCGAACACGTGCCGGAGGAACTCCCCGGCCAGGTCTCGCGCGCGGTTCTCGTCGAGGTGGCGGCGGTAGGGGCTGCAGGCGCTGGTGAGCATCCATCGCAGGCGGGCGGCCATGCCGGCGCCGTCGAGTGGGCTGAGGGTCAGTCGGAACCCGTCGCGGACCAGCGACCCCGGGGCGCCCGCAGCCGGGATCGGCGCCGCTGCGGTCGGCTCATACGGCATTTCGTGGAACATCCACCAGCCGCGCGCCCGGTCCGCGGTGAGCATCATCTCGTGGAACAAAGGGGCGCGAAGGAAGTCGGACAGGATCGCTGCCCGGTTGCCCGGTTGTACCGGGACGTCGGCGCGGACCTTGAGCATAAGCGTATTGCTGTTCATGACCTCGTCCACGGCGTCGAGGAACGCCTCGATCGCCGGGTGGTTGAGGTCAGCGAGCAACGAATCCATGAAGCGAGCTTCCATGGTCTCGGCACCGTCTGTCACCCGGGTGAGACGGGCACAACGCCCATCCGCTGTTGCCGCGTACGGCGCTGCGCGGAGCGTGATGCCCTCGGATGCTGCAGTGCTCACCCGGCGTTCGGCCAGGTTCTAGGAACGGCGGGATAAGAGCCTGGTAAATAAGGGTTTCAGGTGTGTTGGTGGCGGGCGAGGCGGCGGGCCATGACGATGATCATGGCCCATTGGACCATCGCGGCGTGGTGGCCGGGTAGCCGTTCGTAGTCGCGGATGGTGCGTCGGCACCGGTTGATCCACGAGAAGGTGCGCTCGACCGCCCATCTGCGGTGTAGGACGACGAAGGTGGTCTGTCCGGCGAGTTTGGCGACGATCTGCACGGTCAGGGTGAGGTGGGTGGCGGCCCAGGTGACGAGTTTGCCGGCGTAGCCGCTGTCGGTCCAGGTCAGCTGGATGGTGGGGAAGCATGCGTGTAGCGCCCACAGCAGGGGTCCGGCACCGTCACGCTCTTGGACGTTGCCGCCGGTGACCAGGACCGCAAGGAGCAGTCCGCAGGTGTCCACGGCGATGTGCCGTTTGCGGCCGTTGACCTTCTTCCCCGCGTCGTAGCCGCGGCTGGGGCGGCCGACGGTCTCCGCGGCGCGTACCGACTAAGAGTCGACCAGCGCGGCCGTCGGTTGCCGGTTACGTTCCTCGATCTGCTCACGTACCTGTTCTCGCAGGCTGTTGTGCATGCGGTGCAGCGTTCCGTCGGCGGTCCAGGTCTTGAGTATTGGTAGACGAGCTTGTGGTGGGGAAAGTCGGCCGGTAGCGCGTCCCACTGGCAGCTGGTGCGGTCGAGATAGCGGATGGCGTCCACGATGTCGCGGCGTGGGTAGATGATCGGCGGGCCACGTCCGGTGCCGGCCGGGACGTACGGGGCGAGGACGGCCCATTCGGCGTCGCTGGTGTCGGACGGGTAGTGCCGTGGCCGGGCGGTGGGCAGGTGAGCATCGAGGGTGGCCGGGGTGGTGGATGCGGCGACACCGGCGACAAGGTATACAGACAGGGTTGGGCCTTCGGTCGTGCTGGTTTGTCGCCTTTGCTCGTACCGGAGGCCTTTCCCTATGTCACGCAGCCACGCCGACGCCGTCACGGTTGTCGATCTGCACCGACCCCGCCGGCCTCCCGAAACCCTTATTTACCAGGCTCTTACTCCCAGAACTCATTAGGACGGGCGCGGGCCCGCGGTCCGCCACGCTCACCGAGGTGGGCGTCTGCGGATTTTCGCCGACCCGGCGTCCGGCAGATCGCTGCCCGCAGGTGACACAGGATTACACGGCCAAGTGGATTCCAGCCGGCGTGTTTGACGACACCGCGCTGGTGAAGGTCCGGTCACCGGCGAATCTTCCGGGGCGTGATCATGAGGGTCAGGCCGTCGAGTAGTCGTTCGAGGCCGAAGGCGAACAGTGACTCGAGATCGAGCTCCGTGCCCGGTTCCGTGATCTGGGCGATCAGCGGCCCCTCGATGGGGAGCCGGGTTTTGATCCACTGCTCGCTCGTCATCCCCGTGTCCAGCTCAGCACCAGCCTCGCTCTCGATGTTCACCGCCGTCCCTCGCACGTAGTTGACCATCGTGGCGTAGACGTGAAGCCGTGTGCGCGGGTCCAGGTCGAGGCCGTCAAGCGCGCGCAGGGTCCACAGTGCGTACGCCAGCAGGCCCGGCAGCGTGGCCGGCCGGGTGATGGACACGAGCCGTGGCAGCCAGCGATGGCGCTGGTAGGTCGCCCACTGCAGCTGAGCGGCCACCCGCAGGTGGGAACGCCATTCCGGCGGCGGCTCCGGATACTTGATCTCGGCGAATGCGGCGTCGGCAATCAATTGGGTGAGCTCGGCCTTGGCGTCGAGATACCGGTAGAGGGTCATGGTGGCGACCCCGAGCTTGGCCGCCACCGCCCGCATGGACAGGGCGGCCAAGCCGTCGGCGTCGGCGATCTCCATTGCCACGCGGACGACTCGGTCGCGTTCGAGACCGCCGGCCGAACGCGAGGGCAGTCTCCGGCGAGCGACCACGGCGCCGACCCGAGGCACGGACTCGATGGCGTCTGCCTGCTTGAGGGCGGCCAGCGCCTTGGTGGCCGTCGCCATTGCCACGCCCCACTCGCCCATGATCGCCCTGGTGGTGGGGATGGGATCGCCGGGCCGCAGCTCTCCATCGGCGATGCGCTGCTCGATGTCGGCGGCGATCTGGAGATACGGCGGTTGGAGATCGTTCACGACGTCATGCTGCCATGCCTCAGCGGTCAGGCAGCCAGTTGCCGTGCAGGCCGAGCGGCGCCGGGACCGGGAGGTGGACGCGCGCGACGGGCTCGCCCGTGAAGTCCTGGGCCGCAAGGATCACCAGGTCGCTGGCGTTGCGAAGAGGATTGTGCACGTACGTGAGTAGGTACCCCTCGTCCTCCCCATGCCCCGCGGCGGCGAACACGGCCTCCCCGACCGCCTCGTCATTCCCGAACCCGTGTACCTCGGTCGTTCCCCGTTCCAGGTCATGCTTGACCAGGGCGTTGGTGAAGGCGTCGTCCGATGGCGAGCCCTGGGGTGTGAACGGGATTCCGTACAGGGCGGTCGCGGCCGAGTAACCGTATCGGTATGGGCGGGTTGTACGCGTCTCGTTCACGCGCGGGAAGTCCTGCGGCCGGTCGTCGATGTGCCGCTGGTGGATCGCCTCCGACGTGATCGTCCAACGGTCCAGTGTGGGCCGGATCGCCCCAGGGTCGGCGGGATCGAACGGCCCCTGGGCCGTGACCAGGTCGACCACGACCGAGTCGCCGTCGTCGTAGGCGTTGAGCGTGTGACTGACATGGATCGGGTCGATGTCCAGCCAGCGCACGTCACCTCCAGTCCGCGGCATGACGCCCACCCGCGTCGGGTGCTCCGCCAACCACCGGCAGTCAAACCCGTCGAAGCCCAGCGGCGTGTCCCACAACACCACGTGGTTCTCGGTGAGGGCGAAGTCGTGCATGAATGGCGTTCGCGTCATGGGGATGGTGGTGGTCTGGACGACGCTTCCCTCGGCGTCGGTCACGATGTACTGGACGACGTCGTGACCCGGCATGTACGACAGCGAATGGAGCCCGCCGGTGAGCGGGTCGTGCTTGGAGTGCGCTCCCGCCGTGAACCCTTCCGCGGTCCCTCCCAGGGCACAAACGCCCACGGTGTTCAGCTCCTCGTCCAGCTCGGCGGGCGGCAGGCCACCCTCCGCCATGGCGAAGGTTCGCTGGGCATGCTCGATCACGTGCACCATGGGCGCGAAGCCCGGGGTCCGCACGAAGCGATTGCGGTACCACTCGGCCCGGCCTTCACGCAGCCGCACCCCGTGCACCATGCCCTGGCCCATACCCCAGATGTGCACAACGGGATCTTCCACGCCCAGCGGGTTGGGCCCGTTGCGTAGGTAGCGGCCGTTGAGCTCGGCCGGGATCCGCCCGGTAACCGGGAGATCATATGCGGTGACCTCTTCAGTGACGGACGCGAAACGGCGTTCCAGATACCTCATGTGGACACCGTACGAAAAAAGACGCCTGAGCCCTCGCCTGTAAGGGGAAATGCCACGCTGTGCACTAGTGCAAAAGCATTAGCCCTCTGGATAAGCCCTCGTGGCATCGCAGTCCGGCTACCCGGCAGACCTAACGCCGACCGCTCGTGCCGATGACAGTGCAGTGCCGACCGTCAGAAGCTGACGACCTCATGCTGGTGTCGGGCCGATCTGATTGCGCCGGGGTCGGCCGCCGCTGCGCGCGGGGTGTCGATCGGGATCCGTGGGCGCTACCGCAGTTGGTTGCGGCGGCGTGTCAGGTAGGCGGTCTCGGCGGCGTTGCCTGCCAACTCGATGGCCTTGTCGTATGCCGCGCGCGACTGCTGACTTTGGCCCAGCCTGCGCAGAAGTTCGGCGCGGGTGGCGTGGTAGGGGTGGTAGCCGGACAGCTTGTCCTCAAGACGGTCGACGGCCGCCAGTGCCACGTCCGGGCCGTCGAGTTCGGCTACTGCGATTGCCCGGTTGAGGGCGATGACCGGGGAGGGGTCGAGGCGGATGAGTTGGTCGTAGAGGGCGAGGACCTGCGACCAGTCGGTGTCGCGCATATCGCGGGCGGAGGTGTGCACGGCGTTGATCGCGGCGAAGATCTGGTAGCGACCCGGAGCCACCCCGGCGGCGGCAGCGGCGAGGCGCTCGCGCACCAGCCGATGCCCCTCGGCGATCAGCGCGGCGTCCCAGGCCCCACGGTCCTGCTCGGCCAGGGAAACCAGTTCGCCGCTGGCCGAGACCCGGGCGGTGCGGCGGGCCTCGGTGAGCAGCATCAGCGCCAGCAGCCCGGCCACCTCACCGTCGTCGGGCATGAGGGCACGGATCAGGCGGGTGAGCCGGATCGCCTCGGCGGTCAGGTCGTGACGTAGGGGATCGGTGTCGGGGCCGGTGGCCAGGTAGCCCTCGTTGAACACCAGGAACAGGACGGCAAGCACGCCAGACACGCGTGCCGGGAGATCCTCCACGGACGGCACCCGATACGGGATGCGGGCCGCCTTGATCTTGGCCTCGCGCGGGTGATCCGCCGCTCCATGGCGGTCTCCTGCACCAGGTAGGCACGGGCGATCTCGGGCACGGTCAGACCGCCGACCATGCGCAGCGCCAGCGCTACGCGGGTCTGCATCGCCAGCGCCGGGTGACAGCAGGTGAAGATCAGCCGGAGCCGATCGTCGTCGATGGTGCCGACAGGCTCGGGCGGGTCGTCGTCGTACACCATCTGAGCCTCCTTGTGCTTGTCGTCGCGCTTGTTCTCGCGTCGGATCCGGTCGATGGCCTTGCGGTTGGCGGTGGTGGTTAACCAGGCGCCGGGATTGGGCGGTACGCCGTTGGCCGGCCACCGCTCGACGGCGGTCGCGAGCTCCGGCCGCCGCCTCCTCGGCGATGTCGAGGTCACCGAACCGCCTGGAGAGGGCGCGACCACCCGGGCCCACTCCCGCGTGTGCGCCTGGGTGATCGCATCCCGGACGTCGACCACAGGGCTCCTGACAGGAACGGCCGCACCTCGAGTTTCCGGTTGCAGGCCTTCGACCCCTCGGCGGCGAGCTTGAGCGCCACGTCCAGGTCGGGGGCCTCGATGCAGGGCCGTGAAGATGCGCTGGGGGTGTCTCGCTCATCCACCGCGTCGTACGAAGCCTGCCACCGAGGCCGGCAGTTCGTCCTGCGGCATGTCCTCGTAGCCAGGACGGGCGAAATCAAAACAAGAGCACGACGCGGTCGCTGGAGCCGTAGTTCCACGCCTCATGCGTGACGGTGTCGTCGAAGACAAAGGTCTTGCCTTCGCGCCACTGCCGGGTCTCGTCGCCCACTCGCAGTGCGCAGTCCTCAGGCACGACCAGCCCGAGATGCGCGCGGTAAACGGTCGTAACCCACCCCTGATGTGGCTTGATCTGGGTGCCAGGAGCCATCCGAGAAAACCCAGCGGTCGTCAGGCGAGGAACCTTCGTCAACGCGGAGGCAGTGTTCGGGCAAGCTTCGAGCGCCTCCTCAATCCGTTCCCCGAAGGCGACAAGCCCGTACACGCTCCAGCCCTGGCCGTACATCTCGCGTTGCACCCACGGCTGATAGGTCTTCCGCGGCAGAGCAAGGCACTCATCCCGGATGGCCTCCCACCGTGCCCGAAGATCGGCCAGGAAGGGAAAATGCCGCTGATCCAGGAACATGAGAGACCATGATGCACCAACGACGGATGATGCGGGCTACGGCGCCGCCTCGTGACGATCGTGGCCCTCGTACGCACCTCCAGCGGTAGACGCACGCTCATGCCGCTGACGGTGCCGCAGTCTGTTCCAGGCCCAGGGCGCGTTGGACGTCTTGTCGCATCTGCAGCCGGTTAGCAGTTCGGCTAGGTTGGCCACGTGGATGTCCAGGTGCTGGAAGGTTCGTTCGTCGAGGTGCCGACTGCCGAGGGCGAGGGCGCGGGAATGGACCGCCGCGCATTCGGCGAGTTCGTCGGGCCTCGCGGCGAGTTGGCCTCGTACGCGTTCGGCTGGACCACGCGGTCGCAGCCCCACGTCGCCCGACTGTCGATCGGGATCGGTGCCGGCAATCCAGGTGGCGGCACGGTCCACGCCGTCGTGTTCCAGCACCAGGACGGTCATGCGTTCTCACTCATCGACGAGCCGTTCGAGCGGGTACCACAGGGCGGCCCGGATTTGACCGCAGATCAGGCTCGATCCCATGAGGATCTGCCGTTCGTGTGGTGGGTTGCGGACCACGTCATGCGGCATGATCGACGCGCGTGGTGGATGCGGCACTGGCTGGTGGGCACCACGTGCATCCAGACCATCGAGGTCTTCGAGCGTCGCGAACCTGTTCTGCTGGTGAGCAACGAGGTTGACGACGGGCTCTGGCAACTTATCGGCGCCACGGACGCGGACAGCAGCACCGGCAGGATCGGACACCTCCACCACGTCGTGGACGAAGATCCGACCTTGATCGACGTTCTCGACCTGCCGCCGGGAAGTAGCGCACAACGCGCCCGCCGCGGAGAACCTTGGACCGGCCACCCGACCACCCAGCCTGAGCCGATCGCGTAAGGGCTTCCCTGACCGGCGGCAGGCTCGGCGAGACGAATGCACACGCACTACTTTGCCGCGATCCGCGCGTCACGTAACGTGAGCGCGGTCGGCACGCCGGCAGGCGCCCGGAACTGCCGATGAGGGGACGCTGGTGAGGTTGCTTTTCCGTAACTCGGTTGCGTGCTTGGCCCCCTTCCTGGAGGGATGGGCCGTGTGGTGACTGAGATTCGTCCTGTCGAGCGTCACGAGGTTGTCGAGTATTTGCGGGCGCTGCCGTTCGCAAACGGGCTACCGAGCTGGGAGCCGTACCCCGCAGCGTGGCACGGCGGCGCGGAGGCTTGGCCGTGTCCGCGTCCGCCAGCGACTCGCGAGCAGCTGGAGTCGTGGGCTGATGAGTTGATGAAGGACGAAACCTTCCGACCACAAGCGGCGATCGTGAACGGCAAGGTGGTGGGGGCCACGGCGATGCTGTCGCTCCAGGTGACAGCTCCAGGGCTGCGCGTGGTGCCCATGGGTGGCGTCACCGGCACCGGCGTCATCGCCACTCATCGGCGGCAAGGCCTGCTGCGGGGCATGATGCAGGCGATGTTCACCGATGCCCTTGAGCGTGGTGAGGCGATCGCCGAGCTCAGCGCGAGCGAGGGCAGCATCTATGGGCGGTTTGGGTTCTCCCCAGCGACGCTGCGCACCCGTTGGGAGATGGAACGCTCGGCCGCCCGGCTTGTCGACGCCGATCCTGACCTGGGAAGCCTGGAGTTGGTCGATGCAGCGACAGCGCGGGAGGTGTGGCCCGGGATCTTTGACAGGGTGCGACGGGCACGGGTCGGCGAGATCGCGGCACCCAAGGGCCGCTGGGCGGGCCTGTCCGATGAGGCCAATGGCACCGACGGGCCGCTGCGATTCCTTATCCACCGCGACGCGGCAGGGCAGGTGGATGGCATCGCGAACTATCGCCTGCCGTGGTCGACAAACCCCGATGGGGTCGGCGTGCTGGTGGTCGAAGCGCTGGAGGCGCTCACCGATGAGGCCTACCGAGCCATGTGGTCCCTGCTGCTTGACTTCGACCTCACGCGCAAAGTCGTCGCCCCGGCCCGACCGGCCGACGAGCCTCTGCGCTGGATGCTACGCAACCCGCGGGCCATGCGCGTCACGCGGCAGTCGGACAACCTCTGGGTACGAGTCCTCGACCTTCCCAAAGCCCTGACCAGCCGCGGCTACGACACCGACGGTTACCTCAGGATCACCGTCGAGAAAGACCCAGAGTGCCCCCACAACATCGGTACGTGGGAACTTGAGATCAGCAAAGGTGAAGCCGAATGTCGGCGCGTTGATGGCGCCACGGACCTGACCCTGGACATACAGGCACTCGGATCGCTCTACCTCGGGGGGATGTCCGCCGCCGCCCTGGCTCGCGCCGGCAAGATCCGCCCACAAGAAGCGGATGCCCTGGCCACCCTTTCACGACTCTTCCGCACCGATCCCGAGCCTTTCAACTCGATCGGATTCTGAACCGATGGTGCATCCGCTCATGCCGCTGACCGCGCGACTTTGCCGATGAAAGCGCGCCGTCGCGGATACTGACCCGGTGTTCACCTTGCCGCACCCCCCGTCAGGACTGACCAAGGCGACCTGGACCGACGCCGACTTCCCGGGCATGGGATGGCATGACTGCCGGGTCCATGCCGTGAGCATCCGCGAGTACGCGGATGGCACCCTTCCGCCCGCCAGGATGCTGCTGGACCTCGACTACATCGTGTGGTGGGTGCAACCTGCAGGACGAGACCGAAACTTCACCTTCTGGATCGCGCCCGCGACGCTCGTGTTCGAACGGGCGTGGAACATCGACGGCAGACTCGGCCCGCTTCACGAAGTCATGGAGATCGCCGACGTTCACCGGCTTGATTCCCCAGACAGCAACCCGGAACCGTTGTGGCACATCGAGGGTCAGAACTTCGAGTTCCGCCTCCGAGCGGTTGGCTACACCCAGTACCTGCGGTTGCCGCCGCAACACGTCCCCCGGCAGGCACTCACCTCCACCGAGCGCGCCGGGATGAGCTTCGCCGAGCAGTCCTTCGCATGACAACGGTGCACGGATCTGCCGCTGACCGCGCGTCACGGGTGGCAGCCGCCGTCCAAGGGTGGCGGGTGCGCGGTCGTGCCGATGACAGCGCACTGGGATCTGGTCGGAGTTCATAGTGGCGGCGGGCGGGCTTGGCGTGGTTCAGTGCTCGTCCTGGATCCACGCGCACACCGCGGCCCGCTCCGCCTCCGACAACTCCATCCGAGCGTTGACCGTCAGCCGCAGCACGTTACCGGCGAACTCCGAGGCGAGGTTCGCCGCGTCGTGTCGTGCTTCCCGCCACTCGACCCCGCTGTACTTCAGACCGATGAGCACAAAGTGGATCGCGCTCCTCGTGACCGTGTGTCCCCGCCGGCCGCACGCCTCACGGATCACCTCCTCCGCCTGCGCCTGTGGTAAGGCGGGGTTGGCGCGGCCCTCTTCGGCGATCGACCGGAACAGTGCCTGGTAGGCGTCTGTGCCGATCAGCGGTGCTCCGACGACCCGGCTCACCCGTTCGGCGATCTCCGGCGCGCTCGCGGGCTGGACCAGCTCATGCCTGGCCGGGTCGAGCAGCCAGCCGGGGTGGCGCGGCTCCAGCACCAGAGTGTCGCTCTGGATCGCCGCGACGAACTGCTTGA